>PWOE01000124.1 GCA_003557585.1 Candidatus Nealsoniibacteriota bacterium
GCTCTTCCGATCTTAGGCGTAATAGTCCTTGAGTGAATGATCGTCGCCAAGTTCAGCCGGTCGAAATAGCTGGTTGTTTTTGAGATTCTGAATATGTCCATTGTTCATAACGGTAGAGGAAATCTGCTTGCCTGATTCATCAAGCAGGTAGGCGCATTCAATAATGGAATAGCTGGAGATCATGTTTTTTAATTCGCGTTCTAACTTTATATTCTCGTCTTTCAAGTCTTTAAGTTCAGACAGGATTGAAAATCCCAAAGCCTGGCAATTATTAAAATGTTCTTTGCTAATCTTTATTCTTGTTATGACGTTTTTGAAAAAATCCGAAGCTGTCTGTTGGATTTTTGCATTTACCTCTGTCAGGGAAAGCTCTTTTAGTGGTTGGGGCGTCGAAAAATAATAGCCCTGTAAAAGATCTGTGTCCAGTTCAAGGGTTTTCATTACTTCTTCGTAGGTTTCAACTCCCTCGCTTAAGACCATTACTCCCAGTTGGTCAGTAAGTTTTATAATGGCCTTAAGTATTTCCTGTTTAAAAAATTCAGTATGAACATTTTGTATGAGTGAGCGGTCAATCTTGATTATCTCCGGCTTAATAACGGAGATCCGTTCAAGGTTGGAGTGGCCGGCACCAAAGTCATCCAGAGCGATAAGGAAGCCATATTTGCGGTGGTTGTCAATGAATCTGCACAATTCTGAAAAATTTCTTACTCTGGACTCTACCATCTCAATAACAATGTTTCCCGGATTAATGTCCTTCTCCCTGACCATCCTCAGAAGATTGCCCGATCCAACAATACCCATATCCACCATGGAAGTATCAAAATTAAGAAACAGCAGCAGGTCAGGATTTTTATGATGAAGGTTTCCGAATGCTTCAAGGGCCTTTTCTCTGCACGCCCTGTCTAATTCTACTATTTTGTCACATTTCTGGGCAACTGAAAAAAGAAAGAATGGTGGAATTTCCTGTCCACTCTCTGGGTCAATGCCCCGACTTAGGGCCTCAAAGCCGATTATCTTCTTCTTTTTTATTGATACAATAGGCTGAAAGTGTGTGTGCAGGCTCTTTTTTCTGATTATTGTTTCAAGGTCGAATTCCGGCGTTTCATTCATTTATCTTAATCCTTATTTTGTACGCTGGTTAATATGTTCGGAGGGACAAGCAATGTTCAGGCCAATGCCCGGTAAACTTATCTGGCTGAAAATCTCCCAACTGCTGCGTCGCTGCAAAGTCCGGCACTCACTTACATAGCCATTATCCAGGCACAAGTCTTCACTGACATCACAAGTGGTGCCGGGCTGTTGCTTGGAATTTTTGAACAGCCAATTGAATAGGGACTTTTTCAGCACGCTGTTAAGGCGTCATGGTTACCTATGTAAGTGTGGCTCTTTAACCTCTGGCGTGGAGCTGCTGGTCACAGCCCTTTATTTATCCCGCTTCCGGCTGGTAGTTTTCAAATATCCTTCAAAAGTTGGTTTCTCCCCCTCTTCAGACTCTTGGCCCATTGGCTTAAGGAATTTTGGCAAATATTTTTGATTTGTATAATATCATTTATCATTAATTTAATTTTGCTTGGTTTTGTTTTACATAATTGTCAATATCGATGGGACCTCTATGCTTTCTTCTTAATAAAATGTTTTATTGCAAGTATTTATGTTGTTGGCATTATAGTTGCTGATGAAGATAAGAGTGACAATATGAAAAAATCAACCAAGGAGGATGCAGGTGATGGATAATTATCACGGTGTTAAGCAAATCCAGTTTTAATAAGGGTTGTATGGAAAAATCAGTTGAGTAGAAGAAAATCAAATCTTATTCGCTGATGATCAATAATAGAGTTGAAATTACAAAAATGAATATTAAGGAGGAAGATGATGGAACAGTTGCTTGAACTTAGTTACGCTCTGGACACTTTTTATTTTCTCATTTCCGGGTTGCTGGTAATGTGGATGGCAGCGGGATTCACAATGCTTGAATCTGGACTGGTTCGGTCCAAAAATACAGTGGAGATTCTTACAAAGAATATCTCGCTTTATTCTATTGCCTGTATCATGTATATGATAGTGGGTTATAACATTATGTATGGAGAAGGTGGTTCAATCATACCCGGAATCAGCTTCTTTGTGGGTGGTGACAATTCTGTTGCTGATGTTGTGGCCGGGGGAGCAGATGCCCCGTATTATTCAAATATATCTGACTTTTTCTTTCAGGTGGTATTTGTAGCAACAGCCATGTCTGTTGTTTCAGGTGCTGTTGCTGAAAGGATGAAACTCTGGGCCTTTTTGCTTTTTGCAGTGGTTATGACTGGTGTGCTGTACCCTGTTCACGGTTACTGGACATGGGGTGGAGGGTTCTTAGATGAGCTTGGATTTGCTGACTATGCTGGTTCCGGGATAGTTCATATGGCTGGCGCTGCTGCTGCTCTTGCTGGTGTACTTCTGCTTGGACCCAGAAAAGGCAAGTATGGACCGGATGGAAAAATAAATGCAATACCAGGTGCTAATATGCCCCTTGCAACTCTTGGTACCTTTATACTGTGGATGGGCTGGTTTGGATTTAA
>PWOE01000120.1 GCA_003557585.1 Candidatus Nealsoniibacteriota bacterium
AATCTGGATCTTTTACCTTTAGCTCATAGTAATCTTTAATCCATTTAAACCTACGCCGGTGATTTAATGCATGACCCTCGTGATTGCCGGCAATTAGATAAATTGTGCCATTGAGGCTTTTTAATGTTTCGGCTATTTCGTTATTGTCTTTACTTATAAAAAAGTCGCCTAAGTAATACACTTCATCATCAGGCATAACTTTTTCATTCCAACGATCAATCAAAACCCTGTTCATTTCTTCAACATTCTCAAAAGGGCGATTGCAGAAATCAATGATATTGGAATGGCAAAAATGATGGTCGGATGTAAAAAATATGTTGCTCATTTTTGTATATTAAGGTTGCAAAAATACAATATTTGTTTGAAACGTAACATCAACTACCCAAACCAATGATAATAAAGAGAACAGCGATAAGAAAATGAACTGAAGAAAAAACGCCCTGCAATGGCAACTCATTTCAGCCCGGTGGCAACGCCCCGGGTAATGGAAAGAAGCACTATATAAACGCCCTGCAAGGGCAGCTAAAAATATAATAAACAAAAAACCTTAATTACCTGATTTTTGGATAACGGCCTAATCAAACAACGTAACCTATGAAACTTGCATGAGCACCACACTCACAAAAGAAAATGAAAATGCTGTTTCATGCAAGTTCCATCAGACCAAAGACTTTAATAAAATATTTTCTGATGAAACCATAACAACCAGAACCGCATGGAAGAGACTATTTCAACAATCCGCCTGTTACTAAGAAAGCCCGAAATTCATGACCACACGGCTGTTTATGAGCATTGGGCAAGAGAGCCGGAGATTACAAAATATCTGACCTGGAAGCCACATAAATCACCGGAAGAAACACGAAGTTTCATTCAACAATGTATCAAAGACTGGGAGAACGAAACCAGGTTTCCTTTTGTAATATGCCTGAAGTCGACCAAAGAGGTCGTCGGAATGATTGAATTCCGAATTGACAACTTTAAAGCGGAGATAGGGTATGTTTTATGCAAAAATTACCAGGGACATGGATATATGACAGAAGCACTAAAGAAAATGCTCGATCTTCTTCTTTCGCAGGAAAAAATTTATCGCGTGCAGGCATATTGCGATATTGAAAATACGGGTTCTTTTCGGGTTATGGAAAAGGCTGGAATGAAGTGTGAAGGTATATTATCAAGGTTTGCCATTCATCCAAATATTTCTGATAAGCCACGGGACTGTTATATGTTCTCGAAAACAAAATAGGTATTGCCGCCCAATAGTGAATTTTCAGCAAGGAACAATTCATTACAAACACGTTAAACAAAAAAACTACTATGGATATACCAAGCGACCTGAAACAATTAATGATTGACTTTGCGTTGAATGAAGATTTAGATTATAGGTTGAAAAGGCATGAAAATAATTTATTGATATATGGGTTTAACTATTGTTTGGATTTGTATGCTGATATTGTCAGAACAACTGAGCAAATATTTGAATTGGAGAATCAAAGCACAAAGCATCTTCCTATAGAGCATTTTAAAAAAATCTTAACTTATGATGCTGATGCATTTTATAAAAACCTAATAACTAAAATTGAAGAGAATAATGCATTACAATCTGATTTTTTAAGGCAGTACATTCAAATTTATAAATCTGAAATGCTGGCTGAAAATTTAAAATCCGCAGTAGCGAAGTATTTGCATATTAATGCATATTTTTCATTTCCAGAAATTCCGATAATGGAGCTTTCATCTAATGAACATCTGGAAAAACTTGTAAAAAATTAATGTAGGATTAAAGCAGTCATTACACATAACCAATTTAGAATAAAAGCAAGACAAACACTTTAAACAAAAAAACTACTATGGATATATCAAGCGACCTGAAACAATTAATGATTGAGTTTGCTTTGAATGAAGATATGGATTATCGGTTAAAAAGAGATGAAGATGGTTTGTTGCTATATGGGTTTTCATACGGGCTCGTCGTTAGGAGAGCTCTTGTTGAAACAATTGAAGAAGTTTTTAACCTGAAGGAATATTCTTTAAAAAGAGATTACGCCATGGATCATTTTAAAGATTTATTGATGAAAAAACAATCCAACATTCAAAATAAACTCAATAAAGTGATCAAAAACAATATTGCTTTAAATCCGGGCTTTTTAGAAAAATACATTTCTATTTATAATTCAAAAAAATTGGCTTCAAACATAAAGAATACTTTGAAGGTATATGCATCTGCTAATGGATATTTTGATTTTTTAGATGTTCATGTTAGATTACTTTCTTCAAACGAACACTTAGAAAAACTTTTAAAAGATTAAATGAAAATTGAAGTTATCGAAATTAAGATACTGGTTGCAAGCTGGCATTGACTTTCAATTTTCTACCCAAAACACTTGATATGCACTACAACTTCAAACACATAGAAAAAAAGTGGCAGCAACACTGGCATGAGCATAATATTTTTGCTGCCGGTGAAGACATGTCTGCCCAAAAGTATTTTGTAATGGACCTTATGCCATTACCGACTGAAAAGGGTTTGCAGGTAAGGGAACTTTATGGCTTCTTTG
>PWOE01000005.1 GCA_003557585.1 Candidatus Nealsoniibacteriota bacterium
ACCGTGGTCTTGCCCTCCTGCTGCGCCTTGCACGCCGCGGCCAACGCGCCGCCCACATCGTCGAGCTTGTCGACGGTCACGCCCTCGGCACCCATGGAACGCGCAATCCCCGCCCACGACGGGCTGTTGAGGTTCGAGCCCACGAACCGCTCGCCGTAGTAATCCACCTGGTTCTTCTTCTCCGCACCCCACTGACGGTTGTTGAACACCACCGCCGTGACCGGGATGTTCTCCCGCACACAGGTGAGGATCTCCACCATGCTCATCGCCCAGGCGCCATCACCCACATAGGCCACCGCCGGGCGCTCCGGTGCACCCACCTTGCAGCCGATGATCGCCGGCAGCGCATAACCGCAGTTGCCGAAACTCATCGCCGCAAAGAAGCTCCTCGGCTGCTCGAAGCGCAGGTAGGAGTTGGACACCGAGCAGATGTTGCCAATGTCCGTGGAAACCATCGCGTCGCCGGGCATGGCCTTCTCCAACTCCCGAAGCACCTGGCGCGGGGGCAGGCCGCCGTCCGATTCCGCCACCTTCACGCTCCATTCGTCGCGCTCGTGGCTCCACGAGTCGAGCTCCCGCTCCCACTCGCCCTTGGCGGCCTCGATGGTGCCCAGACGCTCGTCACGGTTGGCATCGCAGGCGAGCTTGCGCTCCTTGAGCCTTGCCAGCAGCGCACGCGCCACCGCCGCCGCATCACCCAGCAGATCCACATCGGTGTCCTTCACCAGTCCCAGCATGTCGGCATTGACATCCACCTGGATAATGCGCGCATCCCTGGGCCAGTAATCAAGCCCGTGCTGGGGCAGCGTCCCGAAGGGTCCGAGCCGGCTGCCAAGCGCCAGCACCACGTCGGCCTTCGCCATGAGCTGCATGCCCGCCTTCGAACCCTGGTAACCCAGAGAACCCGCCCAGAGCTTGTGGCTCGCCGGGAAGGAATCATTGTGCAGGTAGCTGTTGACCACCGGCGCGCTCAGGCGCTCGGCAAGCGCGATGCACTCGGCAACACCCTCCGACATCACCACCCCGCCCCCGGAGATGATCACCGGGAAACGGGCCTCGGCCAGCAGGTCGGCGGCCCGGTCCAGTTCACGCTCGCCGCCGGCACCGCGTTCGATCACCTTCGGACCCGGTATCTCGCACTCGATCTCGCCGTAGAACAGATCCCGCGGGATGTTGAGCTGGGTGGGGGCGTTCTCGTTGATGGCACGATTGAAACAGCGCGCCGCCAGCTCCGCCATGCGATCCGAACGGCTCAAGTGACCCTGGTAGCAGGTGATCTTCTCGAAATACGGCAGCTGCTCGGTCTCCTGGAAACCGCCCAGGCCCTGGGAGTTCGTCCCCGTCTCCGGGGTGATCGCCACCACCGGGCTGTGCGCCCAGTAGGCGGCGGCGATGCCGGTGACGAAGTTGGTGATCCCCGGACCGTTCTGCGCGACGCAGACCCCGTGCCGCCCGGTCACCCGGGAGTATCCGTCCGCCATGTGGGCGGATCCCTGCTCGTGCACCGTGGGTATGAAACGGATACCCGCCGGTTCGAAGATGTCCAGCGCATCCATGAATGCCGAACCTACGATGCCGAATACATTCGTGACGCCATGCGCGGCCATTGTCTCCACCAAAGCCTCACTGGGGGTCATGCGTTTCATCAGTCTTTCTCCTTGGAAATAGGCCAGGCTCTGAATCCTGTCCCGCGGCCGGCTTCCCGAACCGGGGCCCGCGGCGGGTCACGAATCACGTCGGGTAGTACGAAATAGAAGGCGATTATAGACAAATCCCGAGATGATGCGTCTCATTTTTCGAGTATTTTGTCATTTTTGCCCATTCAGCAGATAAAAAAGTTTCTGGCCCATGGATTGCATACATCCGACCCGGAAGGCCCGGATTGCGAGAGACATGAATGACTTGCGGCCGGGAAACGCCGCACGGGACACACCGGGCGGTCGTGGTGGCCGGACCTCCCACATCGTCAAAACGGCCGCAACGGTCCGGGTCTGCCCGGCAGTTCAGCCGTACATGAGGGGGGCGAGTTCGCGGGCGGCCTCACGCAGATCCGGCAGGATGGCGCGCAGTTCCGCCAGGGAGCGGCGGGGAATGGAGGCGTGAATGGATACGGCGACGATCGGCGCACCCCTGGGCGGGCGGATGGGCACGGCGATACAGGCCATGCCTTCGATGAATTCCTCGTTGTCGATGCCCACCTCCTCCCGGCGTGTACGCGCCAGTTCACGCTGAAAATCCTCCGGCCGCGTGATCGTATGGCGCGTCTTGGGCTCGAGAACCAGCGAGGCGATCAGGCGGTCACGCACCCGCTTGGGCTGCAGCGCCAGCAACAGCTTGCCGGTGGCCGTACAGTGCAGCGGCACATGGGACCCGACATCAAACCGCAGTCTCAGCGGCCAGGCGGAATCCACCCGGTCCAGGTAGGTGATGCGGTCACCTTCGAGCAGCACGATGTTGCAGGCCTCGCCCACCTTCCTCGCCAGTTGCTGCAGGATCAGATGCTGCGGACCGCGCATGGCCTCGCACTGGAACACCTTGTAGGCAAGGT
>PWOE01000042.1 GCA_003557585.1 Candidatus Nealsoniibacteriota bacterium
GATACTGGAGAGATGCTTAGAAAGTTAAGGAGAAAAGTGACTGAGGTTCAGGCAGAACTATCTGATTCTTCGGAAAAAGGACTTGTTCGTGATCCCTCATTAGAGATTGCCTACAGAGACCTTGAGGAATTGCGTGACAAGCTTCAATCGGCTCAAGAGAGAATGTTTAAGCTTGGCCTCTATATAACAGTTCATGGAGAAAGCGAAAAAGAGATACAATCTGTAGAGAATACTCTAAGATCTATGCTGGAAAGTAAATTAGTCTATATAAAACCTGCTATATTCCAACAGAAAGAGGGATTTGTTTCTACCTCTCCTTATGGGCAGGATCTTCTTCAGATAAATACTCCGATGAACACAGAACCATTATCTACTATTTTTCCTTTCGTTTCTTTTGACTTAAGTTCAAATGACGGAATTCTTTATGGTGTTAATCAACACAATAATTCTCTTGTTCTTTTTGATAGATTTTCTTTAAGTAATCCTAACTCAATTATCTTTGGAACTTCTGGCTCTGGAAAATCCTACCTAGTTAAGCTGGAAGCATTAAGATATTTAATGACTGGTATAGATGTTATTATTCTTGATCCCGAAAATGAATACAAGACTTTAGCAGAAGCAACAGGAGGTTCTTTTCATGAGATATCTCTTTCTTCTGATAACCATATAAATCCTTTTGATATTCCGCAACCAACAGAAGATGAAAGGCCAGAGGATGTTCTTCGTTCCAGTGTAATAAATCTAGTTGGCCTCTTAAGAATAATGATGGGCGGTTTAACTCCAGAAGAGGATGCTATTATCGACCAAGCGATAACTGAAACTTATGCAGCCAAAGATATCACTGCAACAAGTGATCCTAAAAAATGGGCTGAGAACGTACCAACAATGTCTGACTTAGAACAAGTCTTAAGCAATATGGAAGGCGCCGACTCTCTCGTAAGAAGAATCAGGAAATTCACAACAGGGACTTACTCTAATTTCTTTAACAAGAAATCAAATGTATCGATAAAAGAAGGTCTCTCTGTCTTTGGTATAAGAAACTTAGAAGAAGAATTGAGGCCGATGGCGATGTTTATCATTATGCGCTATATCTGGAAAACAGTTTCATCTTCTTTAAGAAAGAGAATTTTAATTGTTGATGAGGCCTGGTGGCTAATGAAGACCGAAGATGGCGCTTCTTTTCTCTTCGGCTTAGTTAAAAGATCAAGAAAGTACTGGCTAGGAGTGACAACAATTACTCAAGATGTCTCTGATTTCATGAACTCTTCTTATGGCCAGCCAATCATCAACAACTCTGCGCTGAGGATGCTCTTGAAACAATCTTCTGCAGTGATTGATAAGGTTCAAAAGACATTTAATCTTACTGACCAAGAAAAGATGATTCTCCTTGAGGGTTCTGTCGGCTCTGGAATCTTCTTTGCTGGACAAAAACATGTTGCGATAAGAATTGTTGCTTCTCCTAAAGAGCATGAAATAATAACCACCTCTCCTGAAGAGGTGGCAAAGAGAAGACAGTCTTAGTTTAAATTCTTATTGAGGCTTAACTACTACTTTTCTATACGGAGGGTCATCTACACTCTCTGTTTTTATATCATCTCTGTTTTGCAAAGCTAGATGAACTATCCTTCTTTCATAAGAAGACATTGGTGGAAAAGCTTTCTCTTTTTTGTAAAAAGAGACTTCATCAGCAACATCTCTAGCAATCTCTTTCAAGGCTTCTTCTTTTCTCTTTTTGTAATCGTTAATATCGAGCTCTAAAAGAATATTCTCTTGAAGCTTCTTTCTCATTAAGATTCTTAAAAGATGCTGAATCTCTACCAGAGTTTGACCTTTCTCTCCTATTAAGATTTTAGGGTCATCTGTCTTAACCTCAACTAGAAATGATTCTTCTTTTGCTGTGACAGATATCTCAACATTAAAAGTTGAGACCTGAAAAAACTTTTCAACTTCTTTTTTAATCTCTTGGGAATGATTGTTGTTCATAGTTTTTAAGTATAAAGTGTTGTTGTATTATCGAGAAAAGGGTACTCACGAGCCAGTATAAGCCGATTGCTAGTGGCAGCTTAAGAAGAATAAAGAAGGTAAAGAAGGGAAAGAAGTATATCATCTGTTTTTGAATTCTCTCGGCCATCTCTTGGGCTGCCTCTTTCTTGCCACTTTTACCATCTTTCTTCTTTTTAGCTGAAATCATCTTCATCTGAAAGAATTGAGCTGCGACTGCTCCTATTATTATAATCATGTTACCGATTAAGAAGACTGACTCTCCGTTTGTCTCTATAATAAAGCCAGTGTCCGCAAGATCTATTATTCCCAAGAATATAGAGCTTATCTTCTCTGGTGCAGGAATAAAGCTGTAAAGAGCTCCTAGCGCTTCTGTGGTTTGAACCCCCCATAGAACACGATAAAGCGAGATAAGCACTGGTAGCTGTATTAAAAGGGGAGCAAACGATGAAAATGGGCTAATCTCTGCTCTTTTGTAGATATCTAAGACTTCTTTTACTTGCTTCTCTTTATCATCTTTATATTTTTCTTGAACTCTCTTAATCTCTGGCTGAATTTCGTTTAAAGCTCTTTGAGACTTAACTCCTTTAGCACTTACTGGATAGAGCAAGAGCCTGATAATAATTGTTAAAATAATGATTGCTATACCAAAATCATTGCCAGGAACTACCTGATAAATCGCTATCAAAATATTCATTATCGGTTGATAGAGGAGTGTATAAAAGAGTGATGAGATAAAAGACATTTTATTTAAAAAGATTTCCTTTAAGGAGAATTTCTTCAAGAGAACCCGCCATCTCTTTTGAGCCCTTTTTTATTAAACTCTCTCTAGCAATCACTACGATATCAAATCTTTCTTTAATTCTAGGCAGAATAACTCGAAGATGGTTTCTTAAAATTCTCTTTATTCTGTTTCTCTCTGTTGCTTTATTAGAGACTTTTTTAGAAACAACTATTCCAAATCTTGTTTCTGCTTCCTCTTTTTCTAAGAAGTTAACAACAAAGTCTTTTGAGCGAATAATATCTCCTTTTTCAAAGATTGTGTCAAAATCTTTCTTCTTTTTTATCCTATTTTCAAAAGAAAGCATCAGTTCTTTTTTTAAACTGTAACTTTTTCTCTGCCTTTCTTTCTTCTTCTTTTGATAACATTTCTACCTCCACTGGTCTTTTTTCTTCTTAAAAAACCGTGAGACCTCTTTCTTTTTCTCTTTTTTGGTTGATAGGTTTTTGACATAATAAAGTTTCTTACCCTGGAATTCTACTTCTTTTTAAGCTAAAAGTCAAACCTATTGTCTATTCTTAATAAAAAGAAGACCTACATTTTGTAGGTCTTATTCGTGTCTTTGGATCTCACGAACCAGCAAATATCCGTAATTCATTTCTTCCCACCCTTTACCTTAAAAGGTTCCCCTGTAATCACTCTTCGGGGAAAGCAGTAATGAGATATCTCCTGTTCCAGTTGTAGCAAATCCTTCGTACCCCCTATCTGTCTGATAGGTCCACTGCCCAATAAAGGCCACCACCACGGTCACACTCTCACTTCTGTTGTTAATTAAGTGGAAGTCGATGGCAACCTCCATCCCATCTTGAGAGAAGACAGGCTCATCCCAAGAAAGAACAATATCTTCGTATTGGTGTCTCTCACAGATATTGTTGTAGAGAGGCTCGATTGGTTTTCTAGCGCCAATCCCTGAACAGGCTGTGATAAGAAACAGGACTAACAGCAAGACGATTATTCTTTTCATTAACTGCTCACCTCCTTTCTATTTAGTTTTGAATAGTGCTAAGCTAGAGAATACAATATTCGTCTTTTTTGTCAAGAGGGATTTAATTCTTTTTTCACATCCTTTCCCCATCTTTTCAACAAAAACGATTATTTCAAGAGAAAAAGAGCTATTTTTAATATATCTCTATATGGTATAATGCTCTTGCTGTTTTAAATTGATGACAAGATGACTGATGAAATAAACAAAGAAGAAGCTTGGGAATCTGTCTTATCAAAGATTCAACTAGATATCTCTCAAGCTAATTTCAATACCTGGTTTAAAAATACCAATATCTCTTCTATCGAAGATTCTGTTGTTGTTATTTCTGTTCCAAACTCTTTCACTAAAGAATGGCTTGAAAATAAATACAGCAAATTAATATTAAAGAATCTCAAGGATGTTGATAAAAATATCAAAGAAGTTAAATGTATTGTAGACAACAAGATTAATGGCTCAGCAAAAAAGAAAGAGAAAAACAAGAAGGAAGCTCTTGTCAGCGAAAACCAGATGGAACTTGTCGATTTCTCAATTAACAAAGAGACAAATCTTAATCCTAAATATACTTTTGATAGCTTCGTTGTTGGTCCCTTTAATGAATTACCTCATGCAGCAGGCAAAGCTGTTGCTCAAAATCCTGGCTCTCTTTATAATCCTCTCTTTATCTACGGAGGTGTTGGTTTAGGCAAGACTCATTTAATGCAAGCTATTGGCAATGAAGTTGTAAATAATTTGCCTCAAAAAAAAGTGAAGTATGTCTCTGTTGAGAAATTTACTTCTGAGGTTGTCTCTTCCATCAGGAATAAATCGATGGAAGAGTTTAAGTTAAGGTATAGAGAAGTTGATGTCTTGATTATTGATGATGTTCAATTTCTTTCTGGAAAAGAAAAGACTCAAGAAGAATTTTTCCATACTTTCAATTCTCTTTATGAAAGCAACAAGCAAGTCATCATCTCTTCTGATCGACCACCTCGAGCAATCCAAGCTTTAGCAGAAAGATTAAGGTCTAGGTTTGAGGGAGGAATGATAACAGATATCAGTCAGCCCGACCTAGAAACCAGGCTAGCTATTCTTAAAACAAAAGCTCAAGAGAAAGGTACCAACTTTCCTGAAGAAGTCTACACCTATATCGCAACAAATATTTATCAAAATATAAGAGAACTTGAAGGAGCTTTAAATAAATTAATTGCCCATCAAAAGTTAGGAAATCAAACTATAGACGAAGATAAAGCAAAAGAGATACTTAAAAAAAGCGTATCAACCACTAAGGTCAAAACTCCCAAAAAGATAATCCAATCTGTTGTTCGTTTTTATGACTTGAAAGAGAAAGACTTAATGGAATCTTCCAGAAAAAAAGAGATTGTTGAGCCAAGACAAGTTGCTATGTATCTCTTAAGAGAAGACCTTAAATGCTCTTTTCCTTTTATAGGCAGAAAGCTTGGTGGTAAAGATCATACAACTGTTATGCATTCTTGCGAAAAGATAAAAAACAAAATTAAAGATGATGAAAATTTAAGAGAAGAGATAGAGTTGATAAGGCAGTTCATTTTGAGTTTATAAAGTGTGGATAAAAAAAGAGTTACTTTTTTTGCAACTTTTTCAACAATTATTAAACAAGTTTATTTATCGATTATCAACCGAAAATAAGTTTAATTCGAAAAAAATAAAGAAGCTAATAACTATAATATTAAGATAATATATAATTAAGATGAAGATAAAGATAAATCAAAACAAATTAAAAGAGGGGGTTAATGTTGTCGAAAGAATATCATCGAAATCATCATCACTTCCTGTTTTAAAAAATATATTGATAAGAGCTTATAAGAATTATATTAATTTAATAGCCACTGATTTAGAGATAGGTATTAAGTGGTGGTCTTTAGCTCAAACAGAAAAAGAAGGAGAAGTTGTTATTCCTTCTGGAATTCTTTCAAGTTTTATTAACTTTTTACCTAATGAGAAAGTCTCGATGTCTTTATCTAAAAATGATCTTTTAGTTGATTGTTCTGATTTTAAAACTCAAATAAAAGGTTTCACCACAGATGAGTTTCCAATAATCCCTGAGGTTAGTGAAAAATCGAGCCTTTTAATTAACTCACAAGATCTTTGTAAAGGTTTATCTCAAGTTTCAGATATACCAAGTTTTTCCACAGCGAGACCAGAGATATCAGGAGTATTCTTTGAAGCGAAGAAAGATAAATTAAAAGTTGTTGCTACTGATAGTTATAGACTAGGAGAAAAGATTATTAATTTAGACAACAAAGTGAAAGAAGACCTCTCTTTTATCTTACCTCAAAAAGCAGCCAAAGAGATTGTTGGTATCTTGGGAGAAAAAGAAGGAGTTGTTAAGCTTGTCTTTAGTCCAAGCCAGGTTCTTTTTGAAATGAAAGAAGATAGCAAATCAACTCAACCTCAGATTCAGATAGTTTCTAGAGTGATTGATGGTGAATACCCAAACTATGAAGAGATAATTCCTAAAAAGAGTGGCACATCAATTATTTTAAATAGAGCTGAATTCTTAAACCAGATAAAAGCTTCTAGTGTTTTTGGTGGTAAAGTTAATGAGTTGAAAGTTAAAGTTAATCCAACAAAGAAAGGATTGGAATTGTTTAGTGAAAGTGTTGAGACTGGAGAATTCAACTCTTTTATACCAGCAGAGATTAAAGGAAAGAAAGAAGAAATCTCTTTTAATTATAGGTTCTTGGTTGATGGTCTTTCTATTATAAAAAGCCCCGAAGTTATCTTCGAGGTTAATGGTTCTTCAAGTCCAGGAGTCTTAAGACCAGCGAAGGAGACAGATTTTCTTTATATAGTTATGCCGATAAAATCAAATTAATAAAGAGACAAAGCATATTCCATAAACCTTCTCCAAGCAGGAGCAGCAACAGTCATGCTCTCACCCCCAACCATGGGGGTGTTGTCATTGTTGCCTGCCCAGACACCAACAGATATTGATGGAGTGTAGCCAACTGTCCAGCCATCTTTGTAGTTCTGGGTCGTTCCAGTCTTAACAGATGTTCCAGCTAAATTAAGAGATGAGTTTGCGCCAAACATTGGACTGCGAGCCTCATTATCAGATAAGACGCTATTAATTGTTCTAGCTACAGATGAATTAAGAACTCTTTTTGATTCCTTATTTGTCTCATCTATGACCCTTCCTTGAGAGTCAGTTATCTTGATAATGAAAGATGGAGGAGTTCGTTCTCCTTCTGTAGCAAAGACTCCATAAGCTGAAGTCATGTCAAGTAAAGTAACGTCTCCTCCTCCTAAAACCAAAGGAAGACCATAAAAAGATGGATCTCTAGTTAATGTCGTTATACCTAAGTTTTGAGCTAGATTTATACTGTCAGCAACAGAAGAGTAGTAGGCAAGAACCTTAACAGAAGGAACATTAAGAGATTGAGCTAGAGCTTCTCTCATAGTTACCGGACCTCTGAATAGACCGTCATAGTTTCTTGGAGAATAACCGGCAATATTTATCGGTTCATCCTCTACTATAGTCTTGTCACTATGTCCTTTATTAAAAGCGTCAGCGTAAACAAAAGGTTTAAAGGCTGATCCTGGTTGCCTTGATCTCATAGCGACATTAGGGTAAGGCTCAAATAGGCAGCTTTTGCCAGGAATACAATTATCGGGATAAGGGTCTTTAAAGTAATCGGCCGAACCGACCATAGACAAGATATGACCGTTGTTAGGGTTGATTGCCACCAAAGATGCATTGAAAGAATGATAAGCTCTGTTAGAAACAGCAGCCTCTTTTATAACTTCTTCAGCTTTTGCCTGAAGGTCCCAATCAAGAGTTGTATAAACCTTAAGACCTCTTGTCCTTAAATACTCAACATCATATTTCTCATTAAGAATTCTAATTACTTCCATTGTGAAATGAGGAGCTTTCAAGGCCTGAGATGTTGGATGAAAAGAGATTTCAATTTCCTTGTATTCCTGAGCTTCTTCTTCAGAGATATATCCGAGAGTGGCCATGCGATCGATAACGTAGTCTTTTCTAATCATTAAATTGTCGATGTTTGGGCCATAAGGAGAAAGATAGCTAGGACTCCTTATTAAAGAGGCAAGGATTGCTGATTCCGTTAAGTCAATTTGAGAAACGGGCTTGTTGAAGTAGGCTTGAGATGCTGCTTCAACTCCATAAGCATTGCTTCCTAAAGGTATCTGGTTTAAATAAAATTCCATAATCTCATCTTTGGAATACCTTCTTTCTAGCTCTAAAGTTAAGATAGTTTCTCTCACCTTTCTTTCTAAGGTTCTTTCTCCTGACAAGAGAGAAGACCTGATTAATTGTTGAGATATTGTTGATCCTCCTTGGGTTGTTCTACCTCTCCTGATGTTTTCAAAGAAAGCTCGAGTTATCCCTTTTAAATCAACACCAAGATGAGTGTAGAAACTAGAGTCTTCGGCAGCAATTACAGCCTGTATCAAATGATCTGGAATCTCTTCTAAATCAACTAAGTCTCTTTTTTCTTCTCCATAAAGAGTGTATAAGACAACCTCTCCGGTTCGGTCATATATCCTAGTTGGCTCTATATAAGCTCTCTCAGTGAAGTTTTCAGGCCGAGGAAGGTCTTTGGCGTAATAAGCAAAAAGGAGCAAAGAAAAGAGAATTATTGAAAGAAATCCCAAAAGAGCATAGCTAGCAATTGTCTTAACTAAAGAAACAACCCTTTTATTCTTAAAGGAATTCAGATATACTTTTTTATAGTGCCTGATTTTGGACATATTAAATATATTCTACTAAAACAGAGCTAATGTAGCAAATAATTATGAAGAAAAAAGAAGATAAAGTCAACGAAGCATTAGAGAGAGGTGTAGAGATTGTCTATCCCTCTAAAGATAAATTAAAAAAACTTCTCTTGTCAAACAAGAAGATCAAGCTCTATTGTGGCTATGACCCAACTAGTCCTGATTTTCACTTAGGACATCTCTTTACAATACTTAAATTAGCCGATTTTCAAGAATTAGGGCACAAGGTAATTCTTTTGATAGGAGATTTTACAGGAACGATAGGAGATCCAACTGACAAAAAAGAAGCAAGAAACAAGTTAACAGAGAAAGAGGCTCTGAATAATTCAAAAAATTACAAAGACATCGCTAGTAACTTCCTCTCTTTTCAGGGCAAGAACAAGGCCGAAATTACCTATAACAGTAAGTGGAACAATATTCTCTCTTTCAGAGAACTGATAAACCTAGCTTCTTTCTTCACTGTACAACAGATGATAACGAGAGATATGTTTCAAGAAAGAATAAAGAAAGAGAAACCGATTTATCTACATGAATTTATCTATCCATTAGTTCAAGCTTATGACAGCTTAGCCATGGGAGTTGATCTTGAGATAGGAGGCAAAGACCAGCTCTTTAATATGCTTTGTGGTAGAGATTTAATGAAAGTAACCGTTAAAAAAGAGAAATTTGTCTTAGGAACAAAACTTCTAACTGACGTTTCTGGGAAAAAGATGGGCAAGAGTGAAGGGAATTCAGTTTCTTTAAATGAATCTCATCATGAGATATATGGTAAGATAATGTCTTGGCCTGATGAGTTTATCTTTCCAGCCTTGGAAGGGCTTACCAGAATACCGATGGAAACTATCAGTCAACTAAAGAGAGAAGTGAAGGAAAAAAAGCTTAGTCCATTAAAAGTTAAAGTCCTTTTAGCCAAAGAGATAGTCTCTATGCGCTATGACGAAAAGAAGGCAGATTTAGCTGAAAAAAGGTTTCAAAGAATATTTCAAGAAAAGAGAGCCCCATCAACGATTCCTCGAATTAAAGTGAAAGAAGACAAGATGAGGATTATAGATCTTTTAGTTTTCTTGAAAATGATAGAATCTAAAGGAGAGGCCAGAAGAGTCATTGAACAAGGAGGAGTTAAGATAAATGATAAAGTTGAAAGCGATTGGCAAAAAGAGATTGAGATAAAAGACAACACAATTGTTCAAGTAGGCAAAAGAAGGTTCTGCAAGATAACCAAAAGATAGAGCAATTCCCCTTGACAAAAAAGACGAATATTGTATTCTCTAGCTTAGTACTATTCAAAACTAAATAGAAAGGAGGTGGATAAGGTGAAAAAGATTTTTTTCATTTTGCTTGTTGCTATTCTCTTGGTCTCTGCGTGCGGAGAGGCTCCAATAGAAAGAATGGAGCCTAAGTATGAGATAGTAGCGAAGCACAACATGGATCCCGAGGACGTTATTATCTCTTACAATCTGAGGGTTGAAAAGGAAGATGACGTCATAACTTTCTTTGTGATCGATTATCAGATAATCAATCGCAGAGAGGAAAGCCTTAAGGTGAGGATCTATCTATACTTCGCCAAAGGCCGAGGACTCCCCCCGATGACCTATGATGAAATCCTTCATGAAATAGAGCCCTTAAGCTTTATTGAGGGGTCTATAGAGGGTATCCCTAATGATTTTTACA
>PWOE01000163.1 GCA_003557585.1 Candidatus Nealsoniibacteriota bacterium
CCATGAAGAAGCAAAAAAACATCTACAGCAGCGCTCTTAAAGCCAAAGTAAGCAGCGAATCGCTTAAAGACCTTAAAACCATTGGCGACCTCGCTCTGGAGTACAAAGTACCGGCCTATACTATTTTAAACAGGAAAAAAGAGCTAATGTACGACCTTCCAAAGGTGTTTGATGATCCTGCAGGAAAAGAAAGCAAATCCCATATGGACAAACTGAACGATAAAATCGACAGGCTGGAAAAGGACAGATCTCTTTACAAAACGAATATGGAGAAATTTGGACTCTGACCCGGAGATTTTTTTTACCTAAAATATTTAATTCGCATGCTATTTCGCAAATAGTATCTGCCCGAAAACGTAACAATTGGGGTTTTCTTGCAAGCACTAAATATCATGTGCGAAACCATTGTTGCCTTATTTAAAGCAACAAAAAGTACAACAAATGACCCAAAGAATTGAACAACATCTGAATAGCATTGAGAAAAACTACAATATAAAAATACTGCATGCCTGCGAAACCGGATCCAGGGCCTGGGGCTTCCCCTCAAACGACAGCGATTATGATATACGTTTTATCTATATGCATCCAAAAGACTGGTACCTGTCACTCAAAGAAGGTAAAGACACCATTGACCTGATGCTGGACGATAATGAAACCGACCTTTCCGGCTGGGATCTCAGGAAATCATTGCGCTTGCTCTGGAAGTCCAATCCACCCTTGTTTGAGAAAATTCACTCGCAAATAGTGTATCTGAAAAATGATCCTTTCCTGACAGATCTGCAAAAGCTTTCAGAACAATTCTATTCAAGAATTGCAAGCCACTATCATTATTTCAATATGGCACAAAACCACCTTGTGGAAATTGAGAACAGAGACTCATTCCGGCTTAAAAAACTTTTCTATGCACTCAGAGCTGCAGTAGCATGCAGGTGGATCATGGAAAAAGAAGAAAACCCTCCGGTGTTTTTTCCCTCAATGCTTCACGAACTGCCAACAGAAACCGGTATTAAAACACAAATACTTCAGCTTATTGAATTTAAAAAACTAAAAAGTGAATCCTATGAGCATGGAGATGATCAAAACCTTATTGAATATATCCGTCATTGGTTGAATGTCACAGAACAAAATGCAAAACAATTGCCCGGAAGAGAAGGCTCTTATGAAGAACTGGATATGTTATTCAAAAATACTTTAAACATGAACGCATGACCATTGATGAACTGAAGGAAAAAGGACTGATTGTTTTTGAATCTGTTAGCGGAAGCAGAGCTTATGGACTGCACACACCTCAATCCGACACCGACATCAAAGGGGTTTTTATCATGCCCAAACAGGAGTATTACGGCTGGAACTATATTCCGCAGGTGAATAACCCTACAAATGATATATCCTATTACGAACTGGGGCAGTTCCTTAAATTTCTTTCGGTAAACAATCCCAACATCATTGAACTGCTTAGTTGTCCGCCCGACTGCATCCTGATTAAACACCCTTTGATGGATTTGTTGAAACCAGAACTATTCCTTTCCAAACTTTGCAAAGATACCTTTGGCAAATATGCCCTTTCGCAGATAAAAAAGGCAAAAGGGTTGAAGAAAAAAATCGTAAATCCGGTGGATAAGAAACGGAAAACCATTTTAAGCTTTTGCTATGTGCAGCGCGGACAAGGGGCTATCCCACTGGAAAAATTTCTTGAAATAAAGGAATGGAAACAGGAAGATTGCGGCCTTGCCAACATTCCTCACATGAAGAATGTATATGGTTTGTATCATGATTCCGGCCAAAGATATATGGGCATCATGAAAACTGAGGCTTCCAATGATGTGGTTCTCAGCTCCATTCCCAAAGACACACAACCCATAGCCATGTTGTATTTCAACAAAGAGGGATATTCTTCCTACTGCAAGGAGTACAGAGAATACTGGGATTGGGTAGCCCGCCGAAATGAAGTCCGCTATCAGAACACCAAAGACCATGGCAAAAACTATGACGCCAAAAACATGATGCATGTTTTCAGGCTGCTGCAAATGGCCATAGAAATTGGTAAAGACAAGCAGGTAAATGTAAAAAGACACGATCGCGACTTTTTATTGGCCATAAAAAAGGGATGCTATTCCTATGATGAACTGCTGCAAATGGCTCAGCAAAGGCAGGAAGAGATGGAAGAAGCCTTTGCCCTTTCAACCCTGCCCGAAAAACCCGATGTAAACCTGATCAGCAAACTGGCTTTTCAGATAAGAGATGCTTTTTATAGTGAAAAGTTTTCTACGGGTTAACACTCGTAATTATTTTCAAAACCAATGATTTACATATATCGTTAAACTTCAACACATAATACTTACCACAATAAATATTTATGGACAACAAAATCAAATCCCAAAACTGGAACAAAATCACCACCCTGGAGTTGGAAGAACTGGTTCTTTTTCAGCTTAAAGCCTTGTGGGATAATGGCAATCGGAGCAATTGGAAAGAAAACCATAAGCGCAAGGTTTCAGAACTGGTACCACCCGTTATGATATGGGGTCC
>PWOE01000056.1 GCA_003557585.1 Candidatus Nealsoniibacteriota bacterium
AATACTGTCCTGGGATTCTAGGATGTAATAACTCACTTAAATATAAAGGAGGGGAAGTTTTGATACTCTCCTCCTTTTATTTTTTATTAGAATTATATACATTGTCTATCAGAAGATAAGTAAGAAAAAACTTGTATAATTAGAATTTACATACTATCTTTACCAAAAAATTACTAATATGTTTGTCTTTAAGTTTAATATAGAAGAGCAGCCTGATGGAAAATCCTTCCTTTTCTACGATATTACAGGCGTATACTCTGCGGAGAATGCTACAGGATGGGGGGAAGGTAGTGGATTTGACTATCTTGATGTGAATTCTGCAAGAATAGAAATGAGAAGGCACAAGACTAATGATGTACTTACGATTGATTTACTAGCTAATGAAGGCTTTGCATCTCAGTGGAAAGATGGTATTGAAGTATACAATGATGGTAAGATATTTGAAGATGATGCTTACGAATTTACAGTGTATATTAATGATGAAGTAGCTTCTGTAAGAAGTTTTGGATTTGCAGCCCTTATTAAAGCTGAAGTTATGGTGCAGTCTTTAAACTACTCTCCTTCTATGGATAGAAGACTTAAAGAACTGATGTATGAAAAGATACGGCTGTTAGACAATTTATTTTATGCAGGAGAAACTAATCAAATAGAATACTTTCTACAGAATTTAGATAACCTTAAAAAACTCAGGTGATGCTTGATGCAGTAAGAGCTCAGTATAGGGAATTACTTTATACCTACAGTATATACTTTAATAAGTTGAGAATAGGTGCATTGACTACCCATGCTATTCAAAAAGAACAGCTAGCTGCTGCACATGTATATTTAAGAGTGCTTAATTATTATATAGATGCTGTAGAGAAAGATTTGGAAGATAGAATTCCTATAGATGAATTACAAGCTGAGGATATTTATCTCAAGATAACCAAGGTATTAACCAAAGCAAACCAAGTATACTATGAATAGGAGAAGCAGACAAGGAAGATACTCATATCCTTTTATGAAGGATGTACTCAGAAAGGTTAAAGCTCCTATGCTATATAACATAGTAGTAGACCTTGTTAAGAATATTGAATTTCAATACAGTATAGTGGTTGACTTGGTCAGGTCTGTAGGATACACTTTAACTGTAGATTTAACAGAGAGACTTGCTCCTGTCTATACTTTGGTAGTAGACATAGTAAAAAATCCTATGTATGCACTTGAAGTATCTCTTATAGGATATCCTATTACCCCAAGAAACCTTGTAGTGGATCTTGTAGAAGCTACAGATACTAAATACTCACTTATAGTTTCTCTTGTTGAAGGAGGAGAAGATAGTGGGTGCATAACTTTAGATTGTTAACAAATTAAAACATACAAAAAATGCCTGAAAAAACCCAAACAATTCCTATAACAGGAGCTGACATAGAAATATTTCCCGAAGGTGGGAATATGAATGATGGTGGAGAATTAGTAACTACTCTTGCTCCGGTAGCAGGAACTCCTGGAAGATATAGAGTAGACTCTATAGACGAAGGAAGCTATTTCTTAGTAGCTAAATCTACTGGTAGAGGTACTGTAGTTAAAGACTTCAGACTTCCCAAAGAAACTGCTCCTAGTGAACTTACCAAGTATATTGGACCTCTTAATATGGTAGCTGGACTTCCAGTTATGGATGTTAATATTAAGGACAAAGATGATGCTAATATAACTACAGGTATAACACTTGAAGTAGCTAGAATCAGGGGAGTACATGTCTCTGATGGAGACTATACTGTAGCTGCTGTACCTGTTGGAACAAGACAACTTGAGATTATTCCAGATGATCCTGACCAGTATCAAAACTGGAAAATGAATCTAGATGTAACAAATCCTATGACTGGATTGAATTTAGTATTAGATCCACCTATTACTTTGAATGTTACTATTCAAAAACAAACTACTTCGGGAACTACTACTGAACTTACTACTGAACTTACTACTGATACATCTTCTCGTTTGTTTATAATGGATGGAAATACCAAAGTTAGAGAAGTTTTTACAGGAGGCGCAAACTGGTATACAGCTAAGTATCTCATCAATGGAGATGTTACTGTAAGAGCTTATGCCAAAGACGGTGTTACTCCCAGAGCAGGAAATGTTACTTATAATATAAACTATTTAGCGTCAGAATCAGGAGTACTTAATAGAAATTACATTTGGAATGAGTCTGAATTAAATGTATCAAAATAATACATAAAGCATGAGTTGTGAACTAGTTCCCGGAACCTACGGTATACCTTATAATAGGGGTGGAAAAATAGTATTCTACTGTCTATCAGAAAACCAGTTTAAAAATATACTGTGTCATGGTCTCTCCCAACATGGAGTCACTGCTGATGGTGGATTTTATGGAGGTAAGAATTCACAAGCTCAGGGAAGAAGTACTGCTATTGGTAGAAATGCTAAGGCACTTAATCCTGGGGATGGGACTACATCTGAGGCTATACAGTTAGGGGAAGGAACAAATACAGAGACTAAAACTCTCAAAATATTTGACTGGAGAC
>PWOE01000134.1 GCA_003557585.1 Candidatus Nealsoniibacteriota bacterium
ATAATGTAACAAAATCATCTTTATTTAAATGAATGTGTCTTCCAGATATATTAATTGGTACTTTCATAATATCACATCCTTATATTTTAGATTATAACATGCTTATATTCTTATACCAATATTTTATTAATATTAAAATATATTGTTTTATGATAAAATAGATGTGGAGTGATAACATGATAAAAACTTTAATTATTGGAATAACAAAAACACTAATATTTTTAGGTAATTTAATGGGTAGAGGTAGTGATTTACCAGGCGTAATAGCTTTGAAATTATATCCAAACATCATCAAAGAACTAACTTTACCAGAGATAAAAATAGGGGTTACAGGTTCCACTGGAAAAACAAGTGTAGCAAATGGATTAGCTATCGTTCTAAAAAATTTAGGAGTAAGTGTGACCATTAATAGTAAAGGTTCAAACCTTGACTCCGGTATAGTCACAGCTCTAATAGCTAAATCAAATTTAAAAGGAAATATAGACACAAAATATTTAGTACTCGAAATAGATGAAAAATATTTAAAATTATTATCAAAACAGATAGTTTTAGACTATTTAGTAATAACCAACATAGCTAGAGATCAATTAACAAGAACAGGACATCATGATTTGGTGCTAGACGAGATAAAACAAGGTGTTCATTCAAGTACCCATCTAATATTAAACGCAGATGATCCGTTAATAACATATTATTTCTCTCAAGGAAAGCAAAAAATTTCCTACTTTGGAATTTCTGAAAATTTCAACTCCTTTTCTCCAAATAAATTTAATGTAGATATTTATTATTGCCCGCAATGCACTTCAAAATTAAATTTTGATTACTTTTTAGCACAAAACGCAGGCAAATATAGTTGTTTAAGTTGTTCTTTTGAAAGACCAAATCCAGACTATGAAGTGACTAAAATTGCACCCGCTCACTTTTTTATAAATGAACTTAAAATTAAAACCAATTTTTTGTCTTTATTCAACATATATAATTTAACTACTATATATTCCGTATGTAATATTCTGAAATTTGAAAACAAAGAAATTATTAAAAATTTAAACGCATTGTCATTAAATATTAAAAGATTTGAAGAATTGAATCTAAACAATAGAAAAGTAGTTGTATTAAGTAGTAAATCTCAAAATCCTTTGAGTTTTAATCATTCTATAAATTATTTAAATAAACATAAGCAAAAAAAGGTGATTATTCTTGGTTTTAAGAAGGTTAGCAACCGAGTTATACACCATAGAGATTTATCTTGGTTATGGGATATAGAATTTGATAGAATTGATTTAGAGAATGTGGAAAAAATAATTTGTTTTGGGCCTTATAGATACGATTTGGCTACTAGATTATATTTTAATGGTATTGAGGAGAAAAAAATAATAACAAAGAAAAATATTAAAGAATCTCTTGAGGAAGTACTAGTTCTAAAAAGCAAAATTGTATATGCGTTGGTTACTTTCAAGACAGATGATCTATTAAAAAAAGAGATAAGGAAGATGTGATAGTATGAAAATAAATATTGCTCATCTATATCATGATCTTATGAATTTGTATGGAGAAAGAGGAAACATAGAAGTTATTGCTAAATTTTTAAAAAACCAAAATATAAAGGTTTCTGTAACAAATCTTTCTTTGGGTGAAGTAGAAGAATTAGAAAACTATGATCTTATATATATTGGATGTGGAACAGAAAAGAACATGAAACTAGCAATTAAAGACTTAATATCAAAAAAGGCTAATATAGAAAAATTTTTAGATAATAATAAATTTTTTATTTGCACCGGGAACGCAATGCAAATTTTTGGTTCTTATGTCGAAGACTTAACTGGTAATAAAGTTAATTGTCTTAGTCTATTTGATTTTTATAGTATTGAGAAGAAAAAAAGAATTGTGGATGAATTCTTTGCCTTCTATAAACATTTAAAAAAACCTATTATAGGTTATCAAAATTTTGGAACGCTTACCTTGTATACAAATAATCACCTGTTTGAGTTTAAGAATACTTATTATGGTTTCAAATATAAAAATTTTTGGGGGATCCCTATACTAGGCCCAGTCTTCGCAAGAAACCCACATTTTACCGAACATTTAATTAAAAAAATAATTAAAAATAAATATCCTAAACACAAATATAAAAGTATTAACTATAAAATAATGGAAAAGGCCTATCAAAATTATTGTTCTCTTAATTTTAATAATATTGAAAGATAACTTACTTTTTGATATACTTTGTCTATAATAAAGGAGGATAGTTATGTTTATATACTTTTTAATATTAATTATTTTAATATCTATTCTGCTGTTAACGCATATTCTTATTTTTAATAAATTCCAAAGATATATAATAAAATTAGACGAAGCGGAAAATAATATTCATTCCGCTCTAAATAAAAAAAGGGAACTATTAGAAAGAGTTTTTAACGTTATTAAAAATAAGATCAAAATTGATAAAGATATTATTGATAATCTTAAAAAAATGCCAAACAAGAATATGTCTGACTTTGAATTTGATGAAGAATTAGCAAACTATTTA
>PWOE01000109.1 GCA_003557585.1 Candidatus Nealsoniibacteriota bacterium
AAAAGGTATGTCTGAACGGGGATATGATTGTAAATCCATAAAAATGTATCCCCTCCAGAGATCCGGGTCGATCTTTATTATCAGCCTGGTCAAATTATTTTTTAAGCACCTGAAGATGTTGCCGGTGGTTATCCGGTTATTGTTTACAGGAAAACCAGTTTTGCACCTGACATTGGGTCAGAGTACGATGTCATTTTTCCGGGTTGCAATCTGGCTGTTTCCTGTCATGATGTTGAAGCCGGGGTTGCAAATGGTGACATCATTGAATGGGAGTTCATTTATGCACTGGGATGAGGATTCATTCCGAAAAAGTTTCTTCCAGGTATTTTTAAAGCGTTCGAAAATGGTGACTGTATTGGGTGAAAAGCAAAAATCGAAATTAGAATCTTTTGGACTTCCGGAGGACCAGCTAATCATTGTACCAAATCCTTGTGAACTGATACCGGTGACTCCCGATTTTATTATGGATAAACATTCAGGCAGTGAGGTGAACCTGTTACACCTGAGTTTGCTTATTGAATCCAAGGGGTTTCCGGAATACCTGGAGGCAATCGAAAAAATGGCTGCAAAGAAAAAGAATAAAAAAATTCAAGCAGTCCTTTGCGGCCCTTTGTCTTTTACTTCCTATTGTACAAGATTCAAAACTGCGGCAGAAAAGGAGAATTGGATTAAAACCAAGATCGACCATATTAACAGTTTGAATGGTAAGGAGTTGAATGTGCAATGGATCCGGGGTGCAAGAGGTGAAGAGAAACAGAAACTATTCAGGGAAGCTCATATTTTTGTACTCCCGACAACATTCCCGGTAGAAGCGCAACCTCTTGTCTTATTGGAGGCTATGTCTGCTGGATGTGCAATTGTAAGTTCAAGGGTTGGTGAAATCGAATCAGTTCTGAACACCAACAATGCAGTCCTGGTTGATGATACTTCAGCTGAACAAATTCATAAAGAGATTGAAATGCTTGTCAATGATTCACAAAAACGAAAGAAATTGGCTTTAAACGGTTTAAAGTCTATTAACGGGCCTCTGAGTCTGCATCGATACCATGAAACATGGGAGAGGATCTTTAAACAATTGACAGGATGAGTCAGAAATACAATGGAAATGTTACACCAACAGGTATGAAAAAAATCTTAATTACAGGTGGATCCGGTTTTATCGGTACAAACCTTGTGGCATATTACCTTGACAAGGGAGATCAGGTGTTAAATATTGATATTAAATCTCCACAACATCCGGGTCATCATAATTATTGGAAAGAGGTTGATATTCTGAATTATGAACATTTTTTACGAGCGGTTGAAGAATTCAGGCCTGACTATATTATACACCTGGCAGCACGGGCGAACCTGACTGGGAAAACACTTGATGATTATTCCGTGAATATCGAAGGTGTAAAAAACCTGATTCAAATCGGTAATAAATCAGATAGCATAAAAAAAATTATTTTCGCCTCTACCATATTAGTATGTGAAAGAGGGTATGTTCCGGAAGATGAAGATGACTATTGCCCCCCCAATCTCTATGGAGAGAGTAAAGTGGCAGGTGAGCAGCTTGTTAAAAACGAATCAAAATATTTTGAGTGGGTGATTGTCAGGCCAACATCCATTTGGGGTCCCTGGTTCGGGCCCACGTACCGTCGTTTTTTTGAAATGATTATGCGGGGTCGATACTTTAATTTTACCGGTAAAATGAGTACCAAAACGTATGGATTTATCGGTAACTCTGTAATTCAGCTGGATGCTATTTTAAAATCTGATCAATCCAATGAGAAAACCTATCATTTGGGAGATTATGAGCCTACAAATATCAAGGAATGGTCGAAAGAAATAGCGGAGGAACTGGATCGAAAGATATTTACGGCTCCGCGAATATTTATCTGGATCCTGGCAAAAGCCGGTGATCTCTTGCAAAAAATAAATATCAGGTTCCCGTTAAATTCATTTCGATTCAATAATATGACGACTGACAGTATTAAACCGATGAATGAGATTAAAGACCTGGTTCCGGAACTTCAATACTCCCGAAAAGAAGGGAACAGGTTAACAATTGAGTGGATTAAATCTCAAGAGAATCATGAATAAAGTTTAATTAGATACGAAGAGTAAACATTCTATTTTCCAATAGAAGAATATGGGAAAAGTGTTTAAAGAGGTAATCATAATAAAAGCGGCGTTTTTATGTCACCACTGAAAAGGGTAACAAAATCGGATTGTAATCACTTGTTATGGACAGGTGGCTGGGATTCGACCTTTCGGCTTCTTCAGCTTGTACTGGAGGAAAAGAAAGAAGTCAGGCCATATTATATTGTTACAGCACAGGATTCTACGGGGAGAGAAGTGGATACAATGATCCGGATAAGGGGGGCAATCATTAAAAAATATCCTCACGCGAAAAAATTGATCAAACCGGTTCATTATTTTGAAGAGCGTGCAATTGCAGATGACAGGGAAATCACAGATGCCTATGTTCGTTTAAAAAAGTCCAAACCGGTCAAACGGCAATACGAAAGGTTTGCCCGGTTT
>PWOE01000131.1 GCA_003557585.1 Candidatus Nealsoniibacteriota bacterium
AGTAATAATGGCTCTCGCCCTTCAAACCCCAGTATTTAATGAGGATAAAACCAACAACCATTCCACCCAAATGGGCAAAGTGGGCAATTCCACTGTCAGGCCGCATAAGGCCGGAAAAGAGTTCTATAGCACCGAAAATTGCCACAAAATATTTTGCCTTGATTGGAATTGGCGGAATTAAAAGAATGATATATCGTTCAGGAAACATCATTCCGAAAGCAAGCAGAATTCCATATACGGCACCTGAAGCACCAACCGTAGGAGCCCCTGTACCGCTTATCCACATGTGAATGAGTGCTGCGCCAATACCTGTCAAAAAATAGTATGTAACAAATCGTTTGGTTCCCCAGAAATTTTCAATGCCCTGGCCAAAAATCCAAAGTGCAAAAAGATTAAAAAAGATATGGCCAAAACTTGCATGCATAAACATGTAGGTAACCAGCTGCCATGGCCCGAACAATCCGGAACCAATGGGCCAGAGGGCGCCATATTGCATTAGAAAACTCTGAAGCATCGGGTTGGCAAGAGCCAGAAAAACCAGCACATTTACAATCAGCAGATGCTTAACAGCCGGTGGAAATATTGAAAACTGAGTATTGGGTTGATAATTTTCGCCTTGGTAATTCAATTCTGTCTAAGATTTTTTAAATATTTGTCAACTCTGTAAGATACGTTGATTCCACTTAAAGTTACGCCCGGAATTCCCTGGCCCGGAAAAACGGTATCGCCGCATAAAAATAACCCATCAAAAGGTGTTCGGCTGGGTGTCCAGTCTACCAGTGAACGGCACATCTGTTGCGGTATACCACCAACCCGGCCTTTTTTTCTGTAAACCCATTGGCTCCAGGAAACCGGAGTAGAAGAAAATAGCAATTTTATTTCGGCTTGGGAAAAACCGGGCAATTTATCTTCTAATATTTCTACAATTTTCTGCTGAACTGCTTTTTTGGTTTTATTATAGTCCAGTGCGGGATCAAACCAGGGTTCAGGAAAGGTGTGGGTTGATACATTTATCACTCGATATCCTTTTTTTGCACGTAAGCTATCATCCTTCTTAGAAAACGATACAAATATGGAATCTGAATCTAATCCCTGAATTTTTTCCTTCGTAGTAAAGTGTATCTGATGATGAAGCGGCATCTCGTTAAAATAAACATCTTCAGTCACTATACCCATTGTAAACGCTCCCCAGGCTTTATTGAATTTTTTTGATTCTTCAGAAAAATATTCTGCAATTCTGCCTTGTGTAATATCTGCCATATTCCAGACCGGCAAGTTCGAAACAACAGTTTCGGCGATATATGTATTATTTTTACCGGTTGTAATGCGGTATTCGTCATCATTTTTTTCAATAACCTGAACCGCTTCTTTTTTCCGGAAATTACCACCAAATTCAGTAAACCGATTTATGAGCGTATTTACCATTTCAATCAATCCGCCGGGCACATAATAATTCTTTGAATTTGTATAACTTAAAGCAGGTGCACCAAACAGAAACGGAGTTTCATCGGTCGTTGCCTGAGCGGTAATCATTAATTGTTCATCCATAAAACTGAAAAAATCAGGGTTTGAAATTCCAATGCCGATTGCTGTTTGTTTAACAGAACTAAATGCATGAGGCAAAATCCAAATATCCCTGAAGTCATTACGAAGTAAATCAAGCCATTCAACCATTCTGTTTGGAGGAAAGGTTTTATTATTTAGAGCGGCTTTCCAAACTACATCCGAGATACGGAAAATCAGGTTCCAAAATTCGGTTTGTTCAACTTCTTCTCCAAAATGGTGTACAACTTCCTGAATCCACTGTTTTTTGTCTTGCCACCGTACAATTTTTTTCCCGTTCAAATGAACAACCATCGGAGGTGTAATCAATTGTTTGGGAATATTTACATCAACCAGCTTTTCAAGTTCTCTCAGAGGCTGATTTTCATCAAAGCCAATTAGAGTTGTTGCTCCGGATTCAAAAATAAATCCTTTTCGGTAGTAAGATGAGCTGCATCCTCCTGCTACATGAGAAGCTTCGAGAAGCAATACGGAATAACCTTTTTTGGCGAGAATGGTTGCAGCCGTTATGCCGCCCATTCCGGCACCGGCTACCATCACATCAAATTTTTTTGTTCCATTTTCCATAGCCGGTAGAACAAAATAAATACCGGTCTGGTTTCACACGGATAATGAATCTGGTGGAAAATCTCAAACAGCCTGAAATTCCAGGTCAACGTTTGCAAATGTTGGTTGATCAATTATTTCATCTGTTTCAATCTTGCCATCACGAAGCTTGATAACTCTTCTTGCATAATTAGCAACACTATGCTCGTGTGTTACCACCAGGATTGTATTACCGGCTCTGTGTAATTTCTCAAACAATACCATAATTTCATCTCCGGTTTTACTGTCCAGGTTGCCGGTCGGCTCATCAGCAAGAATTATGGAAGGATCGTTAACCAGGGCTCTTGCAATAGCTACCCGTTGACGCTGCCCGCCTGAAAGTTCATTGGGTTTATGATCAATA
>PWOE01000014.1 GCA_003557585.1 Candidatus Nealsoniibacteriota bacterium
ATAAAATGACAGAGGGGCTTATTAAGATAGAAAGAATAGATTTGGAAGAAAATAATATAGATATTGATATTTCAATTGTTGAGAGAAAAGACCCTCGTTTCCTTACTGCAGTTTTTGAGGAGATGATTATCGGAGGATTTGTAAAACAGAACGGAGAAGAATTAGGAAATTTTGAATTTACAGGGTGTTATCTTATTGACGATTATGATGTTGTTTTCGAGGTTAACTTTGATGGATTTTTAATTCCCGATACAAATAAAGTTCTCTTTTTAGTTGGGACAAAAGGTATTTGCTTTGAAAGGGGATATTTAAAAGAAGATGTTTTTCTTATTGATGGATTAGATATTAGAGATAAAGAAGGACTTCCTTTACGCGCAATAGAAAAACACTACTTTTCAAGAGAAGAGATAATTCCCGACTTTTATGGAGACAGAGCGGTTTCAAGCAAAGGAAGTATCTTTATTAGTCAGTATGGCAAAAGAGAGGATGATGTTTCTCCGGCAGATGATGATTTAGTAGAACCGGACTAAGTAAATTAATAGATGAATATAATATTGGCACTAAAAATGTAGAAGAATTCTTTGATGAATTAATGAATCTTGCAAAGGACTTAAGCAAGGAAGAACAAAGAAGTATAGAGGAAAATTTATCAGAAGAAGAATTAGCTATTTTTGATCTTATAAAAAAAGACGACTTAAATCCGGAAGAAGAAGAGAAAGTAAAAAAAGTTGCCAAAGAGTTGTTGGAAAAACTTAAAGAAGAAAAGTTAGTGCTTGACTGGAGAAGAAGGCAGCAAACGAGAGCAGGCGTGAAAATATTTATAAGGGATATGCTTTTTGACTATCTTCCTGAAAAATACGAAGACGCAGAGTGCAAAGATATTATGCAGCGAGTCTATTTTCATATTTATGACAGCTACGCAGATATAAATAAAAACATTTACATTTAAAAACATGGGAATATTTAAAAAAGTTGATAATGAAGATTAGTAAAAATAATTAATCTGTAATAACTTCTGAAATTAACTTAGATTATTTATAATTTTAATAAAAACAGGTTTATAATAGAAAGTAGTAATACATTTACATATATCATATGGATATCCAAAAAATAAAAATTGAAAGTGATTATAAGCTGCCAGATCTTATACATGAAATAGAAAAGGGTGCGTTGCGAATACCGAGATTTCAACGTAAATTTGTATGGGAAAAATCAAAAGTAATAAAACTTCTAGATAGTATGTATAAAGAATTTCCTGTTGGGTCTTTCTTTTTTTGGACAGCTCCGAAAAAATACTACTTTTTTTATAGGGACATTGCAAAACTTAATCTTCCAAAGCCAGATAAATACAGCGAGATGTCTTTAATTATTGATGGGCAGCAAAGAGTTACTTCTCTTTATGCAACAATAAAAGGATTAGACTTATATAAAAGAGATTACAGTAAAATTTGTTTTGATTTAGATAAAAAGTCTTTCATTGACAAAAGAGCGGACAACAAAAGATTTATTTCTCTCAAGAATTTGCTTTCTCAAGAGCATTTAGATATTTATAACGACTTAACTCCTGAACGCAAAAAGAATTTTCAAGAGTGCAGAAATAGACTCATTAATTATCCTTTCTCTGTAATTTATGTTCGTGGAAAAGAATTAGATGAGGTATGTGATATATTTGAAAGAATAAATCAAGGAGGAAGAAGACTAAGTTTATTTGATTTAATTTCTGCTAGCACATGGAGTACTAATTTTGACTTAAGAGATGAAGTTGAAAAAGAACAGAATAATTTTAAAGAGAAGTGCTTTGGTAAAATTGATAGTGAGATTTTTACTCAAACTCTATCTCTTATATCAAAAGGGCCTTGTACAAGATCATCACAGTTACAGTTAAGAAAAGAAGATATTGATAATTACTGGGAAGATACTGTAAAAACAATAAGACAAGCAGTAGATTATTTGCGTAATAATCTTGGTGTAGTTCATTATTCTTTTATTCCTTATAGAGGGATGATAAGTTTGGTGGCTTATCTTTTTTGGAAAAATGATAAAAAAAGTCTATCTAACAGGCAGGCAGATTTACTTTCAACATGGTTCTGGAATGCAACTTTCTCTGAGAGATATAGTGCATCCACCTTAACTCAAATGACTGAAGATAAAAAAATATTTGATAAAATTGCACTAGAAAAAGACGTAAAGGTAAGCTTCCAGTTTTCTTTAGATATTGACTCTTTGATCAAAGTAAGAATGTACAGAAAGTCTGCTATCAAAAGTGGGGTGTTGTGCTTGCTAGCGACAAAAAGACCACGCCACCTTAAAAATAACTCATTACTCTCGTTAGGTGATGGTTATTACTCTGAATTAAATAGCTCTGAAAAACACCATATCTTTCCTAAAGCATTTTTGAAAAAAGAAGGTTTCTCAGAAGCAGAAATTCACTCTCTCCCCAATTTTTGCTTCTTACCAGCTGAACTCAATAAAGAGATATCTAAAAAAAATCCTAGTGATTATTTTAAGAAGCTTGAAGAAGAAAACTCTGACTTTAGGCATACTCTAAGAACACATTTGATAGAATATGATAAATCTATAGAAAGAGATGAATATTTGTTTTTCCTCGGGTCAAGAGCAAAAAATATCTTAGATGAAATTTATAAAGTTTCTGGAACAAAAATAAGCAGGGTGGTTGAAGAAGGAGACAGTAAATTAATAGATGAAACAGAAAGGCAGATTAGAGATATGATAGATCAAAAGGTAAACGTAGATAATCATGCTAATTGGGAAGAGAGAATTCCAAGAGATATTTTAGACGGGATAAAAAGGAGAGCGGATGATTATATAAAAAGAAACCCTTCTAAAGAATTATCCGAATTTTCGCCTAGGGAGTTGATAGATTTTTGTGACTTAATGGATTATCCAAAAATAATATTAGTTAACTGGGGAATATTTAAGTCTTTTTTTCGATCAAAAAGTGAAGTTGAGAAGAAATTTATTAATTTGAAAGAATATAGAAACGCAGTCAAACATAATCGTGAAATACCATCATTTGTTAAAAAAGAAGGAGAGGCGGCAATAGAATGGCTTTCAATAATATTAAATAATGAAAGAAATAGAAGAGACAAAGTAAAGGAAAAGAAAAAGGGTGAAAAAACAAGCCTTCAAAAAGAATATTTATCTTTTTTTAATGAATTAAAAGACAGAATGGAGGTCTTCTTCCCAAATAAAAAAATAAAACCTTATGCAAGATCTTATTGTCAAATATCATCATCAGTAGCGAATATTCATTTTGAGTGGCTGTTTTGTCGAAAACCTCGGAAAACCTTTCAGATTGCCTTACATGCAGAAAGCAGAGACAAAGATTATAATCAAAGGGTGATAGATAAAATGGAAAGACTTAAAGAAAAACTGGAAAGAGATATTAATGAAAAGGTTATTTTTGAAAGAGATTGGGGGAAAAAATGGAGTAGAATGTATATTCAAAAAGAAAATAGCGAAAAAAATGAAGAGCTTAAAAGATGGGCTGTTGATAAAATGAAAATAATGATCGATATTCTAGATCCCGAACTTAAAAAAATTGCTATCGTTCGCGAATGACATAACAAGCCCCTTTTATGAATATTGTGAACTTCCGAGGTCAACAAAACAGAAAAATTAAACAAAAATATGAAACAAGATTTTACGAAGAATTTTATCAAAGGAAAAATAGGGGAGATTATTTTTGACCAAATGTTTAGAGAAGAGGGGAGGTTTACGGTTATTCCTTTTGGATATGATAGAACTCTTCCCGAACTTGCACAGTATGCAAAGGAAGCGGAGTATCAGCAAGTAATTGATAATATAAGAAGCGCCCCGGATTTTGCAATTGTCTCTAAAGATAAGAAACAAGTCTTTCTTATTGAGGTAAAATATAGAAGTAGGATAGATATGGAAGAGTTAAAGGAAGTAGCACAAAAAATTGAAGAGAAGTGGCATTTGGTTTGGATGTTTGTTTGTACGCCTGAAAAGTTTTATTTCAACCGGACAAATATAATAACTGAGAAAGACATGCTTTATTCGCTTTCTGAGAGTTGGATATGTAAAGAAAATCAAGAAAAATATCTAAAACTTTTAAATGAGTTTATAAATCAAAAACAATAATCTAAATAATTCAAGAAAATGGATAACAATATTTTAGTTCTTATCGCTGTTTTTGTATTAATAATTTATTTTTCCCCCTCGATTATTGCAATTTCCAGAAAGAAAAGAAATGCTTCGGCAATTTTTGCCTTGAACCTCTTCTTGGGCTGGTCTTTTTTGGGATGGGTAATTTCTTTGGTTTGGGCCCTTACAAAAGACAGTATTCAGATAAACATTGAGAAAAAAAAGAAGGAAAAACCAGAGCAGGTTTACCAAGGGAAAAAATAAGGGTATAGTTAAATTTAGAATCATGCAACAGGACTTTTCACGGTTTCTGATCAAAAAATATAAATATTGGTCGGTCTATATTTATAAAAACCAAACCTATCTTGGAAGATGTTATATTTGGTGCAACAGAGAGAACGCCCATGATTTGGTAGAAATTACGGAAGAAGAACGAAAAGAACTTTTTATTGTTTTAGTAGATTTAAAAAAATCCCTTACAGATCTATTTTCTCCTGATTTATTTAACTATGCTTTCCTTGGAAATAAAACAAGACATTTGCATGGACATATTATTCCTCGTTACAAGAAACCAAGAAAATTTAAGGGGATAACTTTTGAAGATAATTCTTGGGGAGAAAGATACGACTCAGACGATAGCTTTAATATTTCTAAAGAAGTTCTCTTTAAAATAAAAGGAAAAATAAGGGAATCATTAAAGCAGAAAAACTGAAAAAATCTCAATATTTGAATAAAACTCAGAAAAGCAAGGGGTATAGAGGTATAGGGGACAGGCCATGTCGCTCGCGAGCGACATGGCATGTCTCAAATGAACGGGGAATTTGGCCCCATACAATTCTATACGGGACACGGCGGGGAATTTGGCTTTTTATGAAATATAGAGAATTAATATTGTTGACTTCAGGGGTTAACAGAAAGAAAGATGAAAATTTTTGTTAAAGTAAAACCTAATACTTCTCAAGAGAAAATAGCACAAAAAGATAAAAGGCATTTTGAAGTTTGGGTTAAAGAACCGGCAATTGAGCATAAAGCCAATAAAGTCGCACTAAAAATTATATCTAAATATTTTAATATTCCTTTGTCGGAAATAAAAATTATTTCCGGCTCGAAAAGTAAGGAGAAAATTATTCAAATTAATAGAGATTTATTTATTTGTGGACATCCGAAGTCAACAAGATAAAAATGTTATGAGTAATATAGATATAATTTATATAAGAACAGCAGATAAGCTGGAGTTGCAAGGTGTTCACTATATTCCGAAAGAGAAAGATGTTTGTGTTCTAATGACTCATGGCACGAACGAAAATTTTGTTGAGAACAAGTGGGCCAATGTTGTGGGAAGGAAATTAAGCAAAAACGGCATTGGTTTTGTTTATGGCCACAACAGGGGCTATAGTCATATTAATGATATTGCTACTGATGAGCTTGAAGAGGATGGAGGTTATGAAAGAGAACGAATTGGTACAACCTATGAGAGGTTTGCCGATTGCGTCTATGATGTTGAAGGATGGTTAAATAAGGTTCGCGAGTTAAACTATAAGAAGATTTTCCTTTTGGGATATAGTTTGGGATGTAACAAAAACATCTATTATCTGCATCGTCATAAGCAGAAAGATATTGCCGGAATTATTTTAATTTCTCCTCCCGATATGGTAGGTCTGGCTAAAATTCCGGAATATCAGCCTAACTACCAAGATCTTCTTGAAGAGGCAAAGAAAAATATGAAATTAGGTGAGCCTAGAAAATTACTTTCAACTTTAGTATGGGATTGGAAAATCTTAAGTTCACAAACATTTCTTGATCTATTCGAAGAAGGCGGACCAGCGGACAACTTACCGGTTTTGAAGAATCCTGAAAGATTTGTTGAGCTATCATCAATTAATGTTCCAATTCTTACAACTATGGGGGAGTATGATAATATAGCGATAAAAACACTACAGGAAGATATGGAATTAATAGAATCTAAGGCAATCAGCTGCCCCTCTTTTACAAAGCGGTTTATTATGGGTAGTAATCATTTTTACGAAAGGCAAGAGGAATCACTCGCGGATTCTATTTTAGATTGGGTTAAAGAGCAGTTAAAAATGAAACCAGAGGATTTTTCTAGATAATCAATCTTGAAAACACCTAAAACTCTTAAATGAATCTATAAAAAAATGAAAAGGGTTGAGTTTTTTCCATACAGTGAAAATTTTCCTGTTATTTTCTCAAAAAAGAAAAAAGAAAGCATGGCAGCCCGGATGGGAATATGTTGTTAAATAGAATGAACTTGACAAAATTAAGAAGAGAGACTAAGCGGGATTTTTGTTGACAGACCGGGAGTATCTGGTAAAAATAGAATGTAAGGGTCATAAACAAACAATTAATCTATTTTAGATATGAAAACACTATATATTGCTCTATTTATCATCTCTGTTGTATTGGTTGGAGGCTGGTATTACACGACCACCGAGTATGAAGAACCGGACGTAGAAAATGAACTTGTAGAGAAGGATTTGCGAGTAGAATTTATTCCCGAGGGGGGAATAGAGTCCCAAGAGATAAGAGTAGTAAGCGAAGAAGATGAGATTATGTTTCAGCTTACAATTGATGAGTTGAATCAGTGGACTCAGGAAAATTGGGACGTTTTTGAGGAGGAACCGGAGGTGGGGGGAAGAGAAGTTGATTCGGGGGGTTTTGGGTTTTTTGACAGAGCTGCGGCCATTTCTCATGACAACAGAAGCATGATTTTTTCCGTTTCCGACTATGCGGTAGCTACTACGGTTTCGTTTGTTATTGTCGCCGATATTAAGTCGGGAGAAATGAATATGATTAACAAGCCGGCGCCCGGAAGTGTTGAGGATTATTTTTGGTCGGAAGATAACAACTTAGTTGCTTACACCCTAGGAACAGCTAGAGCGGGAGGAGATTTTCTTGGAGTAGACAATGTAGTTGATTTTGAAAGGGGATTTATACTAAACGAAGAGGATATTCTGGAAGTTTTGGATCCCGATCAGGAAGTGGTAGAAATTGGCCAGTTTATGCCTGTATTTAAAGATTTGGAATGGTCGGAAAACAGGCTTTATTTTGCTACCGAGCATCTCGAGAACGACCGGATAAACTGGTCTGTTGATAGGGAGGGGACAGATTTACGCATAGAGGATTAATAATCTGTTTGTGGACCTTTGAGGTCAACATAAGTTGTATAAGGAGCTAGAGTAAATAAAAGATGAAACACGAAAAAAGAAAAGTCTTGATAATTTATGCTTCCATACATAAGGGAAATACTAAGAGAATTGCCGAGAGAATGGGTAGTGTTTTGGGAGCTAGAGTCGTCAGTTTTCAAGATGCCAAAAAAGAGGACATAGAAAATGCCGATTTAATCGGTTTTGGTTCCGGTGTTTATCTTTCTAAGTTTCACAAAGGATTAATTAACTTAGTTGAGGCTTTACCGGAAATGGGAAAAAAGAAGGCATTTTTGTTTTCAACAAGCGGAATGAGAAGAAATATTATATTGAACAGATCTCACGAACATTTTAAAAAGCTTCTTAGAGAGAAGAATTTTGAGGTAGTGGGAGAATTTGACTGCCTTGGATATGATACTTATGGGCCACTTAAATACATTGGAGGTATAAACAAAGGAAGACCCAATGAAAAAGATTTGAATGATGCAAGAAAATTTGCCGAGAGTTTATTTTAATAAAAAGATAGAAAAATATGGAAAAATTTGAAAAACAATTTGATCCTTTTGGGAGAAGAATATACAAGAAGGACCAAAAAGAACCAAATGCAGAAGAAAAAAAGAAAAAAGAAGAATATTTTGAAGGAATGAAAGTTAGTGATGATCTAACACGAGGGGATATAAGGGCATTACAGGAACTAAGTGATAAGGGCAGTAATCGTTACGGAAGCACGTTTTGGGATAGAGAAGATGTAAGAAAATTTGCCGATATACATAATTTGAAAATCAAAAATATTCAAAAACATGAAGTTAATCATCCGGATAGACTAGTCATAGCAAAGGAGGGTACGGCAGAAGAGGTGTTGCGTGGAATTGTTTTGGAGATTAATGTTCCGGGAATAAACGAGAAAATTACTTCTTTATACGAAAAAATGAAAGAAATGTCTGTCTTAGATACAATTGAGTTTTTGGATCAGTATCCTCGCTCAAAAGGATCGATAGAAGAGCCGGAAGTTGCCGTTCTTCAGGGGTTGTTTTTTGGATACAAGCCTTGTGATATAGAATATTATTTAAGGACAAGATATTTTGATGAACCGAAGCACAAACATGAAGAAGATGAGGAAATGATGGGTGAGTTGGAAAAGCTTGGGATAGAACATGTTCTATGTGAAAAATGTACTGAAGCCTTTTTTCTCAACGAGAATAATTTTCCTAAAGACGAAGAAATCGAGAATTAGAAGAAATAAGAAAAATAGGGGATACTCTTTGTGGATCTCCGAGGTCAACAGGGGGGGGATCGACAGAAGTTATGGCCGAGAAAGTTTCTCGGATTTTTATTTTGTGATATGATGGAATTGTAAAAAGAGGATAAAAATTTATGAAAAAGACATTTCTATTGATAATTGACGGAATGACCGGTTCCGGGAAAACGGAAATTTCAAAAGCGTTATCTGAAAGCATGCCAAGAGTTGCCGTTATTGGAATGGATAAAGTGAAAAGATTTATTTCTGATTTTAAACGGGGCGAGAGAGACAATACTATTGCTCGAGATATAGTTTTTGAGATGGCAAAAAAATATTTAGATCATGGAATATCAGTTGTTATCGAGCAAACATTCAGGTCAAAAGATAAAGAATTGAAGAAATATGATAATTTAGCCCGAGATTATGCTGTGCCGATATATAAAGTTCAGTTGTTTGCAAATCCTGAAATTGCATTTCAAAGAGTCTTGAGGCGTCAAAAAGATTGGGAAATTAAAGTTCCGGAAAATAGAATTAAGCGAAACATATCATTCTTTGCAAGCAAAGAAGACGAGCGGTTTTTTGTTATAGATACTTCAGATACTTCAATTGAAAAAACTAAAGAGGAAATATTAAAAATAGTAGGCGGGAATGAATAAGTTGTTTGTGGACCTGTTTGTGGACCCCCGAGGTCAACAGCGATCGAAAAGTATTAGATATAAGTAAATATTTTTATGGCTATATTAGGATTTCATTTTTCAGGAGTATATAAAGAAAAACTGCTAGATGGGACAAAAAAGGCGACCATTATGTCCGGTGAGCATTTTTTCAATATAGGTGAAGAGGCTCAACTTTATCTTTCAGAGAAGGCCAATTTATTTGAGGGTGTTGATGAAAAGCGAATCGGGAAAGCGTACATTGAAGAAGTTATTATTAAAAAGGTGAGTGAACTCGAAGAAAGAGAGGCTACTCTATGCGGAGATAAAAGCCTTAAAAGTTTGAAAGGTGCACTGAAGAAATGGTATGGTTGTACCAATAGCTCCGTAGTTACCTTTATTCGCTTTAAGTCGGAAATTTTTAGATAGTTTCAAATAAAACATGCCGATTTTTTAAGAATAAGATAAAAGAAAATTATGAGTATCATGAAGAAGATAAGCGGGAATGAAAGAAAATATGTGTTTCCGGGGACGGAAGTTGATATTGTTTTAAAGGAGGATCAAGCTACCGGCAAGTTAA
>PWOE01000035.1 GCA_003557585.1 Candidatus Nealsoniibacteriota bacterium
ACATCTTGCAAATTGAAAATATCTTTCGATGCCAGCAACCATCAGTAATTGCTTGTATTGTTGCGGGCTTTGCGGTAAAGCATAAAAATTTCCTGGAGACATTCTTGATGGTACCAAGAAATCTCTTTCTCCTTCTGGTGTTGATTTGCTAAGAATAGGAGTCTCTATCTCTATAAAGCCATCTTTTTCAAGGTTGTTTCTAAGAGACTGGATTGCCTGATATCTTTTTTTTAGATTTTTCGAAAGCCTATCTCTTCTTAAATCTAGATAGCGATATTTAAGTCTTAACTCTTCGTTTATATCATTACCATCACTCTCTATGCTAAATGGCGGAGTTTTTGATTGAGAGACAACCTTCAAGCTTTGAGCTTCTATCTCAACTTTACCGGTTTCAATATTTGGATTTATCATTTTATCGGGTCTCTTATTTACCTGTCCTTCTATCTCGATTACCCATTCTGGCCTCAACTCTTTAGCTATTTGGTAATAGTTTTCTGAAATGCCAGGAGTAAAAACGACCTGTATAAGGCCCGATTTATCTCTGAGGTCAACAAAGATTATTTTACCGTGAAATCTTACACTGTGAACCCAACCTGAAAGCAAGGCCTTTTCTCCGACAATATCGATTGTTTCTATATTAAAAATCCTTTTCATGCTTTTATCATTATACTTAATTAATCTATTTTTAAAAGCCTTATCGCTTGACATCAAAGAGAGTAATTCTTAGAATTATATTAGCATTGATGAGCCAACTCATCAATTTGAAAACTAAATAAGACATGGGAGGTATCGCTTTGAAGAATGACCTAGTGATGCTGTCAACAAGAAAAGAGATGCAAAGAAAGGGGTTGATTGTTGGAGACAAAAAAACGATTCAGAATATGCTTAAAAGTATCGATAAGTGGCTACCCAAAGATATGGTTTGGCTAGGTCACGCAGCTATCTGTTCTTTATGCGACGAGTCTTCATCTTTTATGATAGTTTTAATTACCGATCTTGATAAAGAGCATAATGAATTATTTCAACTTGATTCTCAAGAAATCAAGTTTCTTTCTTGGCAAGAAGAAGATGGGGTTATCTTTATTGGCAAAAGAATCGGTCAAGAGCTCTATTTCCAAGGAAAAAAAATAAGGATAGTGAGCAGATTTAACTATCCAGACAAGTAAAGAGGCATTAAGCCTCTTTTTTTATAAGTATCTATTTATTTTATCAACAACTTCTTGTGGAGTATAATTTGTTTTTATTAAATACTCTTTAGCTCCAAGCTCTTTAGCTTCTTTCTTGGTTTTGTCATCATCATAATTGGAGAAAGCTATTACGGGAATTGAAGAAAGATTCTTTTCTTGCTTGATTCTACCAAGCAGAGTAACTCCATTTTCCTTTGGCAACAAGATGTCTAAAAGGATTAAATCGGGTAAGACTTTTTTGATTAACTTAAATCCATCTTCAGCGTCAATTGCTGAATATATATCAAAGCCTTCTCTAGAGATCTTGTCTTTATACATCTCAGCAAGAATCTTTTCATCTTCAACTATAACAATTTTTCTTTTTTTCATTTTATTGGAATTTTAATATAAAATTGACATCCTTTACCCTCTCCTTGGGATTCAGCCCAAACCTTACCATTATGCATCTCAATGAATTTTTTAGTGATAAAGAGACCTAACCCGGCTCCCTCAGAGTGAAGCCAGTTACCGGCATTACCTCTGGAAAATCTTTCAAATATCTTTGACAAGTCTTTTTCATTCATTCCTTCGCCGGTATCGATGACGCTTATCAAGATCTCTTTGTTCTGTTTTTCAACTTTCACAGTGACTCCACCTTTATTCGTATATTTAATAGCATTGTCGATAACATTCAAGATGGCCTCTTCAAGCTTGCCTTTGTCGGCCATAACTTTTGGTAATTTTTTGCTTGGCTTTAAGAATTGCAAATAGATGCTTTTCTCTTTTGCAGATATAGAGAGCTCTCTTTTTAAATTTTCGATCAAACTCTCAACTTGAACCTTTTCTTTTTCAACAACAATTTTACCTGTGTCTATTCGGGAAACACTCAATAAGTCATTGACTAATCTAATTAACCTTTCATTGCTTTCAAAGACATTACCTATCTTTTCCTTGATCTTTTCTGGCAATCTACCATAGGTGCCGTCATTCATCATTGAAAGATAGCCCTTAATCGCAGTTAGTGGTGTTCTTAATTGGTGAGATGCGATAGAGACAAACTCGGTCTTTGAAGCATCTAGTTTTCTAAGCTCGATATTAGCCTCTTCAAGCGCTTTGGCAAACCTCTCTAGCTTTTCCCTCTGCTCTATCTCTTTAATTATGCTTTTTATTAAATAATAACCAAAAGCTAAAAATATTATCAAGCTTAATATCTTGCTGAGTTGTATCCACAAGATATCGGTAAATAAAATGATGTCTATAAAAAGAGTTATGGCGATTAAGACTACAAGGATTGCTGTCAAAACAATCTTTGTATCAAAAAGCTTTTCCTTGAGAATAGCATAAGCCGTAAAGGCGACTAAGAATATTGCAGAATAATTTCCGATAGCCCAGTAATAAGGAATGTCTTGCCAAAAAGGAAGAATGATATTAAAGACTGCGTTAAAGATGACCCAGATAGAGACTCCTATTAAAAAGTATTGGATCTTTGCTTTTTGCTTTTCGGAAACTTGAAAATAGTTTTGATAAAATCTGTAAAGAATGAAAACGGTCCAAAAAAGAATTAAGCTTAAATAAAGATACTTTGCTTTTCCTAAGACAGGAACGTTTCCAAAAAGAGTTGGTCGCATAGCAACCACCATGAATCCGGTGAAAAGCGAAACAAAAAAGAGGAGTGAATTACTTATTACAACTAGCTTGTTGAAGAAAGGAAATCTCTCTTCTTCTTTCAAAAAGTTTAAGGAAAAGAAATAAAAGACGATAAAGAATAGAGCAACCATGGCGTAAGCAACTCTTCCCAACAACAAAGAGACCTCGTAATTTATTATTGAGCTACCAAGGTAACAGCTAGCTAACCAAAAAAAGAGAAAAAGAGAAAAGAGAGAAAAGAGCTTGTTTTGCTTCTTTCTTTTGTCTGAATAATAGACCCAAGAACCAAGAAAAAGAATTGATATCCCTAATAATAAAACTAAAATATGGTTTAAAAATAAGAAACTCATGATTATCTATAACCTTTGCTGGCCAATTCTAAAGATATTATTTTTTCTAAACTTTCAACGAAATGAGCTAGATCTAAAGATTTTATTTTCTTGGTGGATGAATTTATCTCTTTGTAGTAACCATCCCACTCTTTAAGAATCTCTTTTTCTATATCTGATTTTTTAATCTTGCCTATTGCTAACTTCTTTTTTGTTGATATCTCCTTGTCAGTGATAATCTTTTTATTCAATGACCTTTGAACAACAAGACTGGTGAAATCACCTTCAATTATCTCTCTTTCCCAGGTGGCAAGCCAATTACTTAAACGCATCGCTTTCTGATAATTCAAGATGAACTCTCTTAATAAGCCGAGCTCTTCTTTGTTAAATCTAGGGCAAGTCATCAAATCGATATCTAGACAAGGCATTGCAGCAATCGTATAGGGAGTGATTGAATATAGCTCATCTTCGTTGAGAAAAAATTTCTCTTTCACAGATAAGTAATCATGAAGATTAGCAGAAATCACTTTTAAAAGGTCGTATTGAAAAATATCTTCAAAATCTTTGTGCAAAGGATATTCCTTAATCATAGTAATTGCCTTGAGCCAATGCTTCTTGGCAAGGCTGACAATCTTTCTCTCTTCTCGATTAAAACTCTCAATCTTTATGCTTGAATGATTGCCAAGAAAAATAGTTGAAACGGCCATTAATAGTTTCTTGCTCTTTAGGTTGTCAGCAATATCATTAAGAAAATAAGTTATCAAGCTAAGTATATATATCTTTGTCTCTATCACGGAATCTCTATCTTCGGAATCGATCTCTTTAAGGGTGATAAGGGGCACAACAAAAGATATCCATTGCCAGACAAAAATAGTTCTCTTGCCTACTGAGTTGTAATCAGAGACCCAACTAGAGATTTTTTTTGTTAATTTTGTTTGACCAATCTCTTCTAACTCTTTCTTGATTTTGTTTGAGCTTAAACCACTCAAAACCCTTGAAACAAAAGGATGTCTCTTTTGATCCAGTTCTGTGAAGCGATAATAATTGAGAAGTCCTTTAGGCATGTCTTCTTAATTATATCAGAAGATTGAGTTATCGCAATTAACAATCTTTGTTTCCAGCAATAAAACCGCCGACTTGGCTTTTCCAAAGCTTTGAGTAAAGACCTTTTTTGTTCAAGAGAGATCTGTGAGAACCGATCTCTTTTATTTTACCATTTTCAAAAACGATAATCTTATCCATCTTTCTTATTGTCGATAACCTATGGGCAATTGCAATGGTGGTCCTGCCCTTCATTAACTCATCAAGAGCCTTCTGTATCTTCTCTTCAACTAAAGAATCAAGAGAGCTTGTCGCTTCATCGAGAATAACGATGGGAGAATTTTTAATCATAGCTCTAGCGATAGCAACTCTTTGGCGCTCACCACCCGATAATTTGATGCCTCGTTCTCCAACTAAAGAATCATACTTCAAGGGCAGAGACTCTATAAAAGAGTGAGCTTGAGCTCGCTTGCTAATTTTGACTATTTCTGAGAAAGTTATATCAGGATTTGCATAGCTTATATTTTCGCGAAGAGTTCTATGGAAAAGTGATGGATCTTGCGGTACATAGGCTATCTCTTTGCGCAACTCTTCTTGGCTAACTTGAGAGATATCTTGGTCGTCTATGGCGATAATGCCATCGTCAACGTCAAGAAATCTTAAAAGAAGTTTGATAATAGTCGTTTTACCTGCGCCTGAATGACCAACCAAAGCAACTTTTTCCCCAGGATTTATTTCAAGACTGAGCTTGTCGAAGACTGGATTCGATCTATCATAAGAAAAAGAGACGTTCTTGAATTCAACTTTACCTTTGCCTATCTTTATCTTATTGGGATTTGAAACATCCTGAACACTTGGCTCTTCATCGAATATCTTAACCATTTCGTGGGCGTCAGTTAAAGCTGTAGAGATTCTGATTATATTTCTGCTTAATGACCAGACAATATTGAAGCCAGTTATTACATAAAGCTGGACCAAGACGATGGTTCCGGCAAATATTATTCCGTTTTTCCATAAGTCTATTGCGAACCAGATAATTACGATATTAAAAACGCCAACGATTGCTCCTTGAATTAAGTTGTTCCAGAGACTTTCTTGCATCCAGGCAGCCCTTCTCTTTTCTTCCTGATTTTGAGTCACTTTTTTAAAGTTGTTTAGCTCTCTCTTGCTTGCACCAAAAACCTTCATTGTTAAGATGTTTGTTATGATGTCTGCATAGCTAGAGTTTGTCTCGGTGTCGGCCCTAGCATTCTCCAAGCTTTTCGGAATCTGCCACTTAACCATAAATCTGACTACAAAAGCGTAAAGAACAATCCAGATTAAGAAAGAAAATCCTAAGATTGGAGATTGATGCCAAAGAACGTAGAGTGAACTAAAGAGAGCAATAGAACTCATCCATATTTGAAATATGAATTGATCATGTAAAACTTCGAAGGCACGAACAAATCTTTTCATTTTAGCGACTAGGCCACCGACAAAGGCATTGGAAAAAAAGGCGTAAGAGTGGTTTTGCAACTTCTTTAATGAATAATCGGTTATCTCTTTTATAATCTGGCTTTGAGATTTAATTAGGAAGTAGTCACCTATTCTAAAAAAGATATTATAGGCTATGATAGAAATTATTAAATAGACGAGAAGAAGGGAGAGTTTCTCGTGGGCATCTATAGGGTTCTGTGAAACAAGATCAATTATTCCTTTGTATATCAGAGGCACCGCAACAGTTGTTGTTAAAGAACCAAATCCAAAAGCCAGCAGAAGGATTACTTGAGATCCCTTGTACTTTCTAAGAAACTTCCAATAATGTTTGAAAATAGATTTAAAATTCATTGCAATTTAAAAGAGTAGATTTTTTCATTCTACTCATTTTCAAGAAAAAAGCAAAAAACTAATTATTTCCCAGAAGTTGTTTTTTTACCTCCCGAAAATCTTTCTGGGAAAGCACCTTTATGCCAACATCTTTTAAATCTTTTTTCCCATCTTTGCTTAAAAGATCGAGAATTGCTTTGTGGCTGTCATCGGCAGCAACTCTGTTAATCGATAATTTATCGCATCCAAGGCATCTATGAATTACCATTATCTCTCCTTGGCGAAGTTTCCCATATCTGTCTATGCCTTCGTGCTTAAAAGTTAAGCCAATTGGCTTCATCAAGTATTTACATTTTGACTCTCTATCACCAGTCTCATTATCTAGATGAAGAGAGTAGAGGCAAAAGGGACAATGGTTGCGATGCTGAGTTCCAATCTCTTTGTCTAAAGGTATCTTATGTCCGCAATTTTTACAGACAAAACTATTCATATCTCTCAAGGAAGTCTTTTATTGGAACAATCTTCTCTTTTTTGCTGCTTCTTTCTTTAACTTCCAGAGAATCTTTATCGATCGTTTTCTTGCTGACAACAACCCTTAAAGGAATTCCTATGAGGTCAGCATCATTGAACTTCTCCCCTGCCCCCTTGTCTTGTCGATCATCATAAAGAACCTCAACTTCTCTTGAAATTAATTCTTGATATATCTTTTCTGATTCCTTTTCGGCACCGTCAAGAGAGATTAAGTGTATTTCAAAAGGAGCGATCGATTTTGGCCAAATTATACCAGCTTCATCGTGGCTATTTTCAACAATAGAACCGATAAGTCTAGTCGTGCCCAAGCCATAACAGCCAGAGACGGGCATCTTCTTGTGGCCATCTTTATCTATATATTCAAGATTGAAATCTTTACTAAACTTATCACTTAAATCAAAGATGTTGCCAATTTCAATAGATTTATAAGCAGATATCTCATTCTTGCACTCAGGACAGGAGTCACCTTCTTTTAAGTTGCTGATCTCACTATTCTCTGCGTAAGAGCATCTTTTGCATGCCAAAATCAAGTCTTCGCCAGCTTCTGATATTGCCATGAATTCATGAGAATGCTTGTCGCTGAAATCTCCCCCAGAAGCCTTTGTCACTTTAGCTTCAATGCCACACTCTTTAAATATTTTTAGATAAGAATCTTTAACTTCATTGTAAAAGAGATGTAGATCCTCTTGATTCTCATGGAAACTATACATATCTTTCATGCCAAACTCACGCCCTCTAATAATTCCTGACTTGGCCCTTTTTTCATCTCTGAATTTTGTTTGAATTTGATAGATTGCAAAAGGCAAGCTCTTGTACGAAGAAAGAAAGCTCTTAACTAAAGGTATTGCAATCTCTTCATGTGTCGGACCGAGAGCATATTCTGTTTTTGAATGATTACTTTTTAATTTAAAAAGGACATCAAAGTTTTTCCATCTCCCTGTCTTAAGCCAATTATCTTTTGGTTGCAAAATCGGCATCAAGACCTCTTGGCCGCCAATTATGTCCATCTCTCTTCTTACAAGGTTGTTAATTTTATTTAAAACTCTAACTCCCAAAGGAAGAAGAGTGTAAACGCCAGCCATCTCTTGATGTATAAAGCCAGCCTTGATTAAAAGGGCATGGCTAACTGCTCTGATCTCGTCATTTGTTGACCTGCCAGTTTTAGTGAAAAGCTTTGTTAATCTCATCTTTATTTTCTTACTTGCCAATCTTTATTTTTCTCAATCTCCTTGATAATCTTTTCATGAAAGGAATTAACCTCTTGAGCATTTAATGTTCGCTGGTTATCTCTATAAACTATCCTCAAGGTTAAACTCTTCTTCTTTTGTGGAATTTCTTTGCCTTGATATGAATCTGAGAAGATTATCTCTTCAACTTTATCTAGCTTTAATCTGTTTATACAATTTTCTATCTTTAAATAGCCCTCTTTCTCGGGCACGACAATTGAGATGTCTCTAGAAATTAAAGGAAATTTTGGAATTTGTGAATAGTAAATATCTTTGCTTGTCCTATCTTTCAAAAGATCGAAATCAAGATAAAAGAGAGATATATCTGATTTTATTTTTAAAGGATTAAGAACTCTTCTGGAGACAAGGCCAAGAAAACCGACCCTCTCTTTATTAATTAATATTTGTGCTCTTTTGTTTAAGTGAAATAGACAATCTTTTTCTTGAAGACTCTTGAATTCAACTTGAGATATTCCAAGCTCATTAAACAAGAGTTCAATTGTGCCTTTAGTCTGATAAAAAGAATTACCTGTTATCAAGCCAGCAACCTCTTTTTTCTCTTTGAATTGAGATCCCTTCTTTGTGAAGACATTACCGATTTCAAAAATCTTGAAATCATTGATAAATTTTTCATTTTCCTTTGAATTATTTAAGAGTTTTGGTATCAAGGATGGCCTTAGATATCTTTGCTCTAGACTGACAGGCTTTTCCACCTCAATCAAGTTATCGAGGTTGTAATTGAAATTACCGGCTTCTTTATCGTTGATAAAAGAGTGATTGTATGTTTCAGAGAATCCAACATTTTTAAAGAAATTTCTAACTTTGTTTAGCCAATAAAACTCTTGGTTTCTCTGAGGTGGATCAATTGTTGCTTGGGGCATAATCGATTTTATTCTCTCATAGCCATAAATTCGACCAACCTCTTCAATTAAATCTTCTTGACAAGAGATATCTACTCGCCAATCAGGAGCTTCTATTTTCAATACATCTTTCTCGTCTTTGACAATCTTAAAACCTAAAATAACAAGTATCTTTTTAGCTGTTGATTTATCTATTGATGCACCTAATAGAGAGTTGAGGTAATTTAAATCTAATGTTAATTTCTCTTTTTTTCTTTTAAAGGAATAGATGTCTGTGATTGAATCAATCTCTCCGCCAGCTATTTCCGAAATCATTTCCAAAGCCTTAAGAGCGCCAGTTTCAGATAAACTGGAATCGATTCCATGTTCAAATCTTAAAGAGGCATCAGTTCTTATCTTGAGAAAATTAGAGGCTTTTCTTATCATTACTCTATCGAAATTAGCTGATTCAACGATAATGTTCTTTGTCTTTTCGTCAATTTCAGCATTCTTGCCTCCTTTGATTCCAGCGATTCCTAATATTTTCTCTGGATCAGATATCAAAAGCGTCTTTTCATTGAGAGAATATTTCTTATTATCTAAAGCATGAATCGTTTCGTTTTTTCTTGCCTTACGGACAATTATCTTATTCCCTGATATCTTATCAAGATCAAAGGCATGCATCGGTTGACCAGTTTCAAGCATGGCATAATTGACGATATCAACAATATTGTTAATTGATTGAACTCCACAAACCTTAAGTCTTTCTTTTATCCAGCTAGGTGATGATTCAACATTGATATTGCGTAGCACAACTGCTAAATATCTGGGGCAGCTTTCTTTGTCTTTTATCTCAATTTTAAAATTTGATTTACTCTTTTTTTTAAAAGAAGACTTCTTTTCAATCATCTTGAGGCCGGTTATTGCTGATATCTCACGAGCTACTCCTAGGTGAGAAAAGCAATCCCCTGCTCTGTTGGGTAAAATATCAATCTTTATAGCCCAATCATCGTTAACTTTTTTAACCTCTTCTACTTCAAATAATTTCAAATTTATCTTTTCAGCTAAAAGATTTGGACTAGGTAGCTTCTTGTCGAAAAAAGATTGTAACCAATTATATGAAAATATCATCTTGCTTTAAAATTGATTTAAAAACCTTAAATCACCGCTATAAAAAAGACGCACGTCATTAATCTTGTGTCGCATCATAGCAATCCTATCACCCATGCCAAAAGCAAAACCTTGCCATTTACTGGAATCGATACCTGAGTTTTCCAAGACGTTTGGATGAACCATTCCGGCACCCATTATCTCTAACCAGCCAGTTTGAGAACAGACTGAACAGCCCTTGCCATTACAGATAGTGCATTGCATATCAACTTCAAATGATGGTTCGGTGAAAGGAAAGAAGGATGGCCTAAGTCTAACCTTAATCTCTTTTTCATAAAAAGAGTTATAAAACTCCTCGACAACAGCCTTGAAGTTAGCAACAGAGATATTTTTACCAACCATCAGTCCTTCTATCTGATAAAAATTAACTTCATGAGATGCATCGGTTGCTTCATTTCTGAAGACTCTTCCTGGAACGATAATCTTAAAGGGTGGCTTGTTTTTCAACATATATCTCACCTGAACAGGAGAAGTGTGAGTTCTCATTAATAGTCTCTTTTTTGAAGAAAGCGACTCTCTTTTTTCTTGTTTAATAAAGAGCGTGTCTTGCATCTCTCTTGCTGGATGGTCCGGTGGAAAGTTTAAAGCATCAAAATTGTGCCACTCATCTTCAAGTTCTGGGCCATAGACAAGAGAAAAACCCATCTTTTCAAAGATGTCTATGCACTTGTTTAAGTTTTCTGTTAAAGGATGAATATGACCTATCTCTGGCTTTTTACCTGGCAGAGTTACATCAAGCCACTCACCCCTTTCTGCTAGCAAGATCTCTTTATCGCTTATCTCTTTTAATCTATCGTCAATCTCTCTTGTCAATAAGTCCTTTGCTCTGTTTGCCTCTTTGGCAACAAGGGTCCTTTCTTCTTTAGGGAGACTACTTAAGTTGCGTAGAATTAAAGAGACTTTACCCTTTTTACCGAGATACTTTTTGAAAATATTATTTAAATCAGCTGCTTTCTTGGCAGACTCAAGTGATTCTTGTATCTCTTTTTTTATCGATTTCAAATCTTTTATAGACATATAGATATTTTAACTTATTAATTATCTCTATGCAACCATTGACAGACCCCTAAAAAGATATTATTTTTAAACTAGTACCCTGAAAAAAATGAGCCCTCATCGACCTGGAATGAATCTTCTCAAGGGGGTGATTATACATCTCGGGGAGCGACAAAATTTTAATCTCCTGTCGCTCTTCCGCAAACTATGGGGAAGCTAAATTAGATGCTTTCCCCTTATTTTTTTATTACTATTGACTCAATAAGTATATTTATATAAGATAAATCAGCGGAGTGATTGGTCTGTTTACCAAGCAGATTGTCGCCAAGGCGACACTTTATTTGAGAAAGCTAAGCTCCACCAATTAAGGGTCCTTATTCAAGGGAATTCGGGTGGAACCGCGGATTAACATTTGTCCGTCCCGAAACAAGAAATTGTTTTTGGACGGATTTTTTAATTAAAACAAAATTATGCAAAAAGAAGAATTAGAGAGACTTAGGCACTCTTTGTCTCACATAATGGCATTAGCAGTAAAAGAGATCTGGCCGCAAGCGAAGCTTGGTATCGGGCCGGCAATTGATAATGGCTTTTATTATGACTTTGATTTATCTGATGTAGATTCTCGAAAAGATGGCTTTATTCCTGAAGATCTAAAAAAGATTGAGAAAAAGATGAAAGAGATTGTTAAAAAGGATATGAAATTCAAAAAAATTAATCTAAGTATCGACGAAGCAATTGAAAAAGAGAAAGAAAGAGGTGAGATCTATAAGGTAGAGCTTTTAAATGAGATTAAGAATGAGGGAGAAAAAGAAGTTTCCTACTATCAATTGGGTTCATTGCAAGATCTTTGTCGAGGGCCTCACCTTGAATCCTCAGGAGAGGTTGATTTAAAATCTTTCAAGCTAGACAAATTAGCAGGAGCATATTGGCAAGGAGATGAGAAAAATAAGATGTTGGCTAGAATATATGGCTTTGCCTTTAATAATAAGAAAGATCTTGACTATCATTTAGAGATGCTAGAAGAAGCAAAACTCAGAGATCACAGAAAGATAGCCAAAGAGATGGATTTTTTCAGTGTTAGCGACAAGGTTGGCCCCGGCTTGATATTATGGCATCCTAAATTATCTAAAATTAGAGAGGTTTTAGAGACTTGGTGGAGAAAAATTCATAGAGAGAATGAATATGATTACATCTATACCCCTCACTTAGGAAAGTCTGTCTTGTGGCAAGAAAGTGGTCATTTAGATTATTTCAAAGATTCCATGTACCCTCCTTTAATAGATAAAGAAAGCAAAGACGAATACTATGTAAAGCCGATGAGTTGCCCTTTTCATGTTGAGATTTATAAATCAAAGAAACGAAGTTACAGAGATCTTCCTTTGAGATGGAATGAGTTAGGGACATGCTATCGTTATGAAAAATCAGGAGAGATTCATGGCTTAGCAAGACCAAGAGGTTTTACTCAAGATGATGCCCATATCATTTGTACCAGAGATCAATTCAAGGATGAGTATAGAAAGGTTGTTGAGATGACAATGGAGGTTCTTGCCGTTTTTGGATTCACCGATCTTAAATATTATTTAGCCTTAAGAGGTAGCGATGAGAAGGAAAAGTATGTTGGTGATTCTGATGTTTGGGATGAAGCTGAGAAAGTGATAAAAGAGATACTTGATGAGAAAAAGATTGATTATGAAATTGAAGAGGGTGGAGCTAAGTTTTATGGACCATCTTTAGATATCAAGATTATGGATGCTATTGGAAGAGAGTGGCAATGTCCAACAATTCAACTTGATATGAATCTACCGTCTAAATTTGGTATGACCTATATCGGTCCTAGCGGGAAAGAAGAAGTTCCAATAATGGTTCACAGAACCATATTCGGTTCACTCGAAAGATTTTGCACCATCTTGATAGAGCATTATGCAGGCGATTTCCCTCTTTGGCTTGCTCCAACCCAGATAAAGATTCTCTCTCTTTCTGAAAGTCAAATAGAGTATTGTCATAAGATAAAAAAAGAATTCCTTCTAAATGATCTCAGAGCAGAGGTTGATGACAGCAATGAAACAATTAATAATAAGATTAGAAAGGCATCTCAAGAGAAGGTAGCCTATACTCTTGTTATCGGAGACAAAGAGATTGATTCGGGAACTTTAAGTGTTAGAGAAAAGGGAGTCAAAGAATTAAAGAAGATAGACAAAGACGACTTTATTCAAGAAGTAAAGAGAAAGATAAAGAATTTCCAATAAAAAAAGCCCGGATAATTCCGGGCTTTTTTCTTAGCTTTCCAGCAGACTAAAGACTCTTTCGTTTTTAATGATATCTCTTATGTAGTTCCTTAATTTTTCTGGATCTGGCAATTGACCTCCTTGATTTTGAAGCCGATTCAGATAGTTATTGGCTTCTTTCTCTACCTCTTCATCATTAACCTCTATCTTTTCTATCTTGGCTATTTCTTGCAGGATTAAACTGGTAATAATTCTTTTCTTTGCTTGATTAGTCCACTCCTTCTTGATTGATTCCTCATCTTTACCTATCTTATCAAGGTAATCATTAAAAGAATTTCCTGACTGAGAGAATTGTTCTTTGAACTCTTGAATCATGACATCAAGCTCTCTATCAATCATCGCTTTAGGTATATCAACCTCTGTCTTTTCTCCTATCGATTCAATTATTTTGATTCTGATTCTCTCCTTTTCTTTATGGTCTTTTTCAATCTGAATATTTTTTTTAAGCTTCTCCTTTAAATCTTTAAGGTCAGTGAAATGACCAAGTGATTTAGCGAAATCATCATTCAATTCAGGTAACTCTTTTTCTCTAACCGACTTGAGATCTACCTTGAAATCGACTTTCTTTTTACTTGCTTTTTCTTGTGATTCATCTGGCATCTCAATTTCTAAAGAGAAATCCTTTGATTGGCCATCTTTCATACCTAAGAGATTTTCCTCAAATCCCTTTATAAATCTTTTTTCTCCTAAGACAAGATTCATATCCTTAGCACTTAGGCCCTCTTGCTTAACTCCATCGATAGACCCTTGAAAATCGATTAACAGATCATCGCCATCTTGAGCTTCACGAGCAACAGACTTTATCTTTGCTCTTGATTTTCGAATAGCTGAAAGATTTTCATCAATCTCTTTTTCAGTGATGGCAATATCCTTCTTCTCTTTGGAAATCTTTTTTGCAATCTTTTTATAATCAGGAAGTTTTATTTCCGGCATTTTGAGAAGAATTATCTTGTAAGAAAAAGGTTTATCAACCTCCATCACATCAATCCTGATTTCAGGATGAGAGATGATTGGAAGATTATTTTTCTTGATGACTTCGGGATATGTTTCATTTAAAGCCTGATAACAAGCTTCTTTCCAGAGTCTTTCTTTGCCAAACTTCTCTTCAACTATCTCTCTTGGAGCTTTTCCGGGTCTAAAGCCATCAATTTTTGTTTCAGATGATATCAGCTGAGTTGCTTTGTCAAGATATTTATTCATCTTGTCAGGAGCTATAGTAACCGTTATCTCTTTATGATCTTTAGACTTATCTTCTATTTCGAAATCCATAATTACTTTTTTTACTTTCTAATACTTAAGAGAAAGATAACATAGATTATTTAATTGTCCAAATTAAAAGCAACCCTCTATTAGTTGCTTCTTTAGTTGCCAATTACTTGAATCTGAATTTCTCTATCTCTTGACCTATCTAATTCAATGAATAAGACTCTTTGCCACTGACCCAATTGAACCTTGCTGTCTATTAAATTTATTGTGGCATTTGATGATAAATAGATAGCTTTGCAATGCGAGTGGCCATTTTGGCATTCACCTTCGCACATATTTACGGTTCTTGTCTCGAAGTCATCATGGCTATATTCTTTTTTGGAAGAAGCAATCTCTTCTAAGCTCTTTTTGATATCCTCCAATAAGAGAGGTTCGTTCTCGTTAAGGATGATCATTGCGGTTGTGTGCATTGTTTGCACATTAATCAAACCATTATCTATCTTTGATTGATCGACAAAAGAGATTACTTCGTCTGTAATATCGATAATATCGAAAAGCTTTTCAGTCTTTTTGCTTAAGGTTGTATTGGCCGATTTCATATTAATTATTTATTTCTTGATATAACAAATTTAGCTAAAGAATCAAGCATTTTTCTCCACTCATTATCGGGAAGCATTTCAAGGGATTTTTCTGCCTTTTTGATATATCTTTCAGCCATTATAGATGCTCTCTCTTTAGCTTTGGTTTTTTTAATAAGATCTATTGCGACGGATAGATCGTTTTTACCTATCACTCTTTTTTCAAATATCTTTAATAATTTTAATGAGTCATTCCTATCCATCTCTTCGAGGGCCAAGACGATGATAATATTGCCACCCTTTCTTTCTTTTATATCTTTGCCAATCTCTTTGCCAAAAGATTCTTCCTTGCCAAAGATGTCTAAGATATCGTCTTGAATTTGAAAGGCAATTCCTGTGTTAAAACCATAACTAGACAAAAGATTGACTTCTTTTTGAGGAGCATTAGCAATAATGGCGCCTGCTTGGCAGCTAACTTGACAAAGATAAGCAGTTTTCTTTTTTATCATTCTTAAATAATCGCTCAAGCCAATCTCTTTATATCGTTTCTCGGTTACATATGGCTCATCTTCTCTGCCAGCTCTCTCGTAGAGAATATCAAGAATCTCTCCTTCGACTATCTCTTTAATTGCCTTGCTGTATAGTTGAGATATTTCAGGCGAATGATTAATTGCTTGAAAAATTGAGGCGGCATAAGAGATACCTACACATTGAGCAATATCTTTACCGTATTTTTTCCAAAGAGTTGCTTCTCCCCTTCTTATCTCTGAGTTATCTATTATATCATCAACTATCAAAGAATAGTTATGAAGAATCTCTATGCCGGCGGCAGGATAGATGGCGTCTTTCATCGAGCCACCTAAAAGACGGCAAGAGGCGATTAAAAAGGCGGGTCTCATTCTTTTGCCACCCATCGATATCTGATAATTAACTGCTTTCCTTAACCAAGCAGCTGTTTCAAGATTTAAAATATCTTTTATGGCAGAATCGACTTCTTTGGTCGTCTCTTGTAAAAATTTATTCAATTTTTTCATTTAATTGAAAAAGCACCAACAAAGGTGCTTTTTAATTGCTATTCATCTCTTTTTTCAAAGCCCTCTTCTTGAGGATCGTTTTTGAAAACGACGTCATCGGTTTCTTCGGACCTTATCCTGTCTTGAGGAGAGTCATCTGAATCAACTTCCTTATTAGGTTCATCTTGCATTATAAAATTATCTTCTGGTGGAGTCATTGGGACTGATGTCTCTGACTCTTTCTTTTTTAACACGACAAAGATAATTGCCAGAATAACTATAAAGGCAATGATTAAAAAAGTTAATGTTGTATTCATGGTAATTATTATTATTATTATTTTAAAACGACGACTTTAGTATCATTTTCTAATTTTTAAGCTTTTTTGTCAACCAGAGCTTTCTTGATATCAAGAAAAAGATTATAGATATCCCCTGCTCCAATAATCATCACAACATCATCCTGACTTAAATCTTTCAAAATATATTTTTTAATTTCACTCATCTCTTTGATATATCTCGTTTTCTTGTTTTTGGCGGCATTAACCATCTTTTGAGAACTAACCTTGCCCTTAATGAGGCTTTCTTCTCGCCCAGCGACATCGTAAATATCTGTTACTATAACCTCATCAATGGGATGATTTTTTAGAATTTCAACAAATCTATCGAAGAAATGGAAGCTTCTCTGATATTGGTGTGGTTGAAAAACAGAAATAATTTTATTGCTGGGAAATTTCTCCCTAACAGCTTGAAGTGTTTTCTTTAATTCTGTTGGGTGATGCGCATAATCAGCGATTAAATTAATATTATCTATTTTCAATAATTCAAATCGTCGCCATGAACCCTGATAGTTGGCGATTGATTCAAGAGATTTAGGTTTATTGATTCCTATCTCTTGGGCACAAGTTATTGCCGCTAAAGCATTTGAAACATTGAAATCTCCGGGGACCCTTATTATTCTTCTTACATCTTGACTCTCTTCTTGTGATAAAGAGTATTCTTTCTTATTTAAAAATGATTTTGTAATTTCGTTGATATGCTTATCGTCTTTGTTGACTATCAAGCAGCCATTTTCTTTAATTCTCTTTATAAAGTTTTGAAATGAAGAAACAATCTCATCAATGTCTTTATAGTAATCGAGATGGTCTTCCTCTATATTTGTTAAAACGATGATATCTGGGTGGTAATTCAAGAATGAACCCTTGTATTCGTCAGCCTCAATAACAAGATACTTAGAACTTCCCATTCTAAAATTAGAGTTATTAAATTCTTTTAGTTTGGTTCCCAAGATAGCGGTTGGGTCTAATCCAGCATCCTTTAAAATCAAAGATATCATTGCTGATGTTGTGCTTTTGCCATGAGTTCCTGAGACGGCAACAGTGAAATAGTCTTTAGTTAGGTCGCCTAAAGCTTCGGGATAACTTTTTGTCTCTATATTTAATTTCTTGGCTTTCTCTATCTCTGGATTATCTTTTGTAATTGCTGGCGAGAAAACGACTAAGTCAGTTTCGCAAGGAAGATTTTTCTCTTGATGTTTGCCGATAGACAGAACAGCTCCCCTATCTCTTAACAAAGATGTAATTTCAGAATCAACAAGATCTGAACCAGTTACTTTATCTTTCTTTGATAGGAAATATTGCGCTAAAGCAGATACGCCGATTCCTCCTATGCCAACGAAATGAATATTCATCTTTTTTTATTGAGATAAAATTTTTCTAGTAAACAATATTGAGGTCCCTCTTTTTTGATTTTGCTTTGCATCAGGTCTATAGAAGAAACATTGAAGCTTAAATCTTCTTCTTGGTCTATTTCAGGTCTTTCAAATAGATCAACTCTTTTAAATTGCCATTCTTTAATTCTAGCTAAGGTTATGTGCGGAATGAAATCTTTAATTTTTTGATTTTTAATTGCCATATCAAGAGACTTTTTCAAGCGCAAGAGATTTTCGGATTCATTAAGGAAAGCCCAAATCATTCGAGGACTCTCTTTATTCAAGGTGTCGTAAGCAACTCTATCTATCTTTAAATCGAAAGAAGATTCTTCAAGAGAAACCTTCTTCATCGACTCTATAACAAGGTTTTTCTTTTGCCTGTCAACGAGTCCTAAGAAAAGAAGAGTGATATGAATGTTTGATTGTGGAACCCATTTAGCAGGAATCTCTGGAAAAAGACCTTTGTATTTACAAAGACTTCTTTTTGTCTCCGCAGGTAGATCTATCGCAACGAAAAGCCTTTCCTTGTTCATTGATTTTCATTTTAACAAAAAGAGTGATAAAATAAAAGCATGAATTTCGAGATTCCCAAGAGAGAAATAAGGCTCAATATTATAGACTTAATGAGAAAATTGGGCTACAAGTCTCTTGGCAGGAGTAGAAAAGAGAATGAACTTTCTTTTGTTAGACCTCTGCGTGGAGACTATTACCCAAGGTTTCACATAATAATTAAACTCGATATAGGTAGTAATTTCTTGTTTAATATTCACCTAGACCAAAAGAGATCAAGCTATAAGGGTTCATTGGCCCATTCTGCTGAATATGATGGGCCAATTATCGATACAGAGAAAGAAAGAATAGAAAAAATAATTAAAGATATCGGAGATGATTAATAAAAAGATTGCTCAACAATTAAAAGAGATGGCTGATCTTTTAGAGATTAAAGGAACAGATCCTTTCCGTAGAAGGGCTTATCTAAAAGCAAGCCAAGCTTTAGTTGAAATGGATAAGGATATTTCAGAGATTTACCAGAAAGATGGTCTTTCGGGAATTCATAAGATAGATGGGGTTGGCAAAAGTATAGCTGATAAGATAGAGGAATATATCAAGAAAGGCAAAATAAAGAAGCTAGAAGAGCTTCGCAAAGAGACTGCTGTTCGTCAGGTAGTTACTCACTATTTCAAAACCAAGGAGATAGATTTAGATGAACTAAAAAAGAGTGCCAAGAAGAGAGAGATAGTCTATTCAAGATACACCAAGCCCGCCAAACAGCTCATAGAACTCTCAGGAGGAGTCAAAAGAGCAAAAAAAGCGATCGATATTGTTGCTGATTGGGCAAATTCCAGAAAACTTGATTATACGATTGAGACAGTCTTTAAAAAGTGGCTTGAACTAGATAAATTAAAGCCGAAAGAGATTATAAAAAAACCATTCTATATGGGTAACCCCTTGGTCTGGTCAGAAAGCAAAAAGAAGTGGTTCGTCATTGATGAGACCAACACTTGGCTTGAATTTGCTGACGATGAAGACAAGATAGAATGGAAGATTATTGAATAATAATATGTTTAAAGAAGATATGAAAATTCTCTTCTTGGGTACTCCAGAATTTGCAGCCTCAACCTTGGATAATCTGATTAAGTCTGGCTATAAACCATCTTTAATAATTACCAGTTCCGACAAACGATCTGGCCGAGGAAAAAAGATGCAAGAAAGCCCTGTCTCCTTGCTTGCTAAAGAAAAAAAGATTGAGACACTAAAACCGAAAAAGATAACAGAGATCAAGGACAGGATTAAAAAAGAATCTTTTGATTTAGCTATTATATCTGCTTATGGGCAAATCGTTCCACAGGAGATATTAGATATGCCGAGCAAAGGATTTTTAAACCTTCACCCATCGCTTCTACCCAAGCACAGAGGCGCCTCCCCTATCACTCAGACAATTATAGACGGAGACAAAGAGACAGGAGCAACAATAATGCTTCTTAATGATAAGATGGACGAAGGGCCAATTCTTAAACAAAAGAAGATCAATTTAACTGGCAAAGAATTTTTTCAAGAATTATCGATGAAGTTGGTCGCTCTTGGCTCAGATATATTAATTGAAACGATACCTCTCTGGGTCAATGGAAAGATAAAAGCTAAAGAGCAAGATCATTGCCAAGCAACATATACAAAAATTATCAAAAAGGAAGATGGCAAGATTAACTGGAGAGATCCAGCCTATTTAATTGAAAGAGAGGTTAGAGCTTATAGCATCTGGCCAAAAAGCTTCTCTTTTTATCAAGACAAGAAAAGTGGTAAGAAGAAAACGATGACAATTTTAGATTGTGAAATTCAGAAGCAGACAGACGTTGGCCCCTTCGGTCCTGTAGGCAAAACATATATGGCGACGAACAATAAAATTGCTGTTCAGACAGGTAAGGATTTCTTAATAATTAAAAGGCTTCAATTAGAGAACAAAAAGGCGACAGATGTTAAAGACTTTCTTAATGGAAATATAAACTTTATTGGTACAATACTAAAATGACGATACCTTTTAGCGATCTCAAAAAAGGTTCTAGGTTGATTATAGACAATCAGCCTCATGAGATAATAGAAGCGACTCATATGGTTAAGGGTCGAGGTCGCTCAGTTGTCCAGGCAAAAATTAAGAATTTAAAAGATGGTAATTTCGTTAGCAGAACTTTTAGACCATCTGAGGCTTTCCAAGAAGCAGAGATATCTAAGATAAAAGCTACTTTTCTATATCTTAATAACAAGGGTGATTATTTTTTTTGCGAAGAAGGCAATCCCAAAAATAGATTTTCATTAAACGAATCTCAAATCAAAGATATCACAATGTTCCTGAAAGAAAAACAATCAGTTGAAGGATTAATTTTTCAGAGTGATATCATAAATATCTCCTTGCCCGTTAAGATAGTTTTAAAGGTCGTTGAAGCACCGCCAGGAATTAAAGGCGATAGAGCTCAATCGGGAACCAAGCCGGTGACCCTCGAGACTGGAGCAGAAATACAAGTCCCTCTTTTTGTTAAAGAGGGTGATTTAATAGAGATAAATAGCGAGAAAAAAGAGTATGTCAGGAGAGTTTGAAGCTCTCTCCGTGGCCTGGATAAATAATTTTATTGTCAGACAAATCTCTTATTCTTTTTAGAGATTTTTTAATTTTACTAGGAGATCCACCCGGTAGATCAGTTCTTCCATGACCATCCTTGAATAATGTATCCCCAGTTATTATGAAGTCGTCTGAAACAAGAGAAATTGATCCCTCGCTATGGCCAGGTGTATGTATAACTTTTAATTCTTCATTATTGATCGTTAAAATATCATTGTCTTTAACAGTTTTGTCTGCGCCGAGACCATTGAAGTCTAAAAAAGAGACATCGTCTTTATGGGCAATTATCTCGGAATTAGTTGCAAGTTTAACTCTCTGCGCTTCTTGAGTGTGGTCTGAATGATAATGAGTTAATATGATATACTTGACTTTCTTGTTGAGCTGGTTCACTTTATCAATGATTTTTTCGAAATCTTGACCTGGGTCAACGATTGCCAATTCGTTGCCAGAAACCAAGAAATAGCAATTAGCAGACAAGTCCCCCACTTTTAAAGTATGAATGTCCATATTAGAAACCACCCATTTGAGACATTTTTTGTGCAGCTTTCATTTGAATTTTCTTTAAAGCCTCGTTAAAAAGTTTGATAATAACTCTTTCTTGTTCTTCTTTGCTAATCTCTTGAGATAGATGTATCTCTTCTAATTCAATGTTGCCGTTAAGGATCAACTTAATACCGCTATCCTCCACGGTCACCTTTTCTTCTTTGAGTGATTTTTGAATCTCTTTAATCTTTCTTATCTCGTTTATTTTATTGAACATATCTTAATAATAAAGGTGAGTTCCTTTGAAGTTATCACCTCTTAAAGCTTTTTTAATATTATTTAAGTTTGTGCCATCCAAGACAAAGATATCTTTTTTTTCTTTTTTAGCTTGGCGGGCAGCAATTGGATCAACTGGCAAAGAGAGGCCTGGCGTCCATCTAGAAGGAATTATCTTTAAATAGTCCTTCCATCGCATCTCTTTTATTGGCTTAGCTTTTTTGTCTTTTGCTGGATCTGAAGTATAGACATAATCTGGCTTACCAAGGATCAAAACTTTCTTTATATCGAAATCAGTAGCAATTTGAGTGGCGACAAAGTCAGTTGACCAACCAGGCGACCAGCCAGATCCGATAATAATTGAATGACCATTAAAGTCGTTGATCTTAAAGCGAGCATTAAAAATAGAGGGATGAGCCTCTTTTTTAAAAATAGCCCTTAATAGATGGGCATTTAAATAGGTGGCGTAGATTCCAATCCAATCTTTTTCCTTGTTAGAGACTCTGTTAACCAGAAGAGCCGATTTTTGGAAGTTTCTAGCAACATCTCCACCTCCAGGAATTATAATAAACTTGTAACCATTCTTTATCTCTTTTTTAATCAGTGAATAGAAGTCTCGGAGATAGCTTGTGTTTATATCTTTTGGACAGATGATTGAGCCCCCGAGGGCAATTACTATTTTCTTGGAATCTTCAGGCATAAAAAAATAAATCAAATTGATAGATTTATATCACTTATTAGGGATATTTGCAAATGCTTATTTCAAAAAATCTAATTTCTCCATAAAATCGAAATCTTTTTTTCTCAATTCATCTATCTTTTCTAATTTTGGATCATTCTTAATTATCTTGCCAAGATATTGACCAGAAGAGAAGAGAGGAATGAAGACATAGTCAGCATTGTTTCTATACAATATCTGAGCCTCTTCTTTGGTTTCTGCTCTTGCAATAATTTTTGGCCCTCCGGCGATAGCTGCTACAAGATTTAGATTATCTTCTATATTTGGACTAGTTGAGATAACAATATCTGTCTTTGTGAAATTAATATTATCAAAAACAAGCGGGTCAGAGATATCGGCATAAAGGCAACTGTAATTGGATTTTTTTAATTTATTGATAATGTCTGGATTGAAGTCAATTATCAAGAGGTCTTCTTTGGGAATATTCAAAGCTATGCTTCGACCAGTTCTGTCGTAACCGATCAATATTATTCGTTTATCTAAATCAGAGAAAGGCAATTCTTCTCTTGGATTCTTTCTTTCAAAAATAGATAGAAAAGGAGCAAGAACTAGATATATCTTCTCAGCATTTATGATAAGGTAAGTAGAAATTGTAATAGTAATTATTCCCACCGCCGCTATAACAGCAACAATTTCTTCTGTTATATGATTAAGCCTCAAGCCAAGAGCAGCAAGAATTAAACTAAATTCAGATATTTGAGCCACAGTGACACCAGACAGAAAGCTTGTTCTTTTGCGATGCCCCATAAAGAGACCCATAACAATTAAAACAATCAATGGATTACCAATCAAGACAAAGAGAGAAAGAACTATAATCGGTAAGGAAAGAGCGCTAAAATTATAGAATATAATAGATGAGCCAAGGATAACAAAAAAGATCAGAATAAAAAAGTCTCTTAGTGGCTTTATTCTATTAGCTATTTGATGAGTTTCAGATGAATTTGCCAAGGCGAGGCCTGCCAAGAAGCCGGCAACCTCTATAGAAAAGCCGATGCCAGTATATTTTTCCAGTAACTCGATAGCCGCTACCATGGCGAAAACCCAGGCTAAACTTGAAAGAAAGAGCAGTTCTTGTGATTTAGCAATTTTATCAAATATCCAGGGAAAGATATTTCTTCCCAAAGCAAGAATTAAAACGAAGAAGATAATTCCCAATAATAATGTTGTAATTATGGAAACTATATCTAAACTTCCCTGAGAGCCAATTCCAGTTAAGGCAATTAACATTAAGATAACAACAAAATCTTGAACTAGAAGAAATCCGATACTTATCTTGCCGTAAAGGCTATTAAGAGCTTTTTTATCTGACAAGAGCTTAACGATAATAATTGTGCTTGAGAAGGTTAAACAGATTGCGATGTAAGCTGAATGAATATCATTAAAGCCAAGTAAGAAGAAAGAGATTATAAGGCCAAAAGTGAAAGTAAAGGCTATTTGAGCCAAACCGACTGCAATTGAAGTTTTTCCTACTGTTCTTAAGGATGTATAGTTCATCTCAAGGCCTATCAAAAAAAGCAAGAACATGATTCCCAGTTCAGAAAAGAGATGGAAAACATCTTTGTCGCCGATAGAAAAGCCTCCAAATTGACGATGGACCAAGCCGACTATTATACCTGTACCGATAAAAGCTAAAACCAGTGGCTGTTTAAATATCTTGGCAATAATTCCTAAAACAGCAGCAAGGCAGACTATTATAGATAATTCAATTATTCCTCCAGTCATTTATTATTTATTAAGATATATTGTTTGCGTTGGAAAGGCCATCGATATCTTTTCCTTTTCGAAACTCTCTTTTATCTTGAAAAGAATACTTTCATGGGTATTCATAAAGTCTGTGTAGTCTCCTGAAAGAATATTATAAACTACCTCAAAATTGAGAGCTGAATCTCCAAATTTTGTGAAATGTATTCTGTCAAACTCTGATAATTTCTCTTTTTGAATTGCCTCAGAAACAATCTCGTTTGCTTTTTTGAGTTTAGCAACAGGAGTCTCATAAGTTAACCCAAAGCTAAAGACAATTCTTCTTTTTTGCATCTTTTTAAAGTTTTGTATTCTGGCACTTGTCAATTCTCTGTTAGATATAACTATCTCTTCTCCTTGTAGCGCTCTCAGTCTAGTCGTTTTTATACCAATTTTTTCAACAGTTCCTATGTGATCACCAACGATAATGAAATCTCCAACAATGAAGGGTTTGTCAAAATAGATGGCGAAGGAGCTAAAGAGGTCACTTAATATGTTTTGTAAAGCAAAAGCGATTGCAACACCACCAATACCGAGACCAGCCATAAGAGAAGTTACATTGACCCCCAAGTTAGAGAGAACAAGAAGGGTAGCGATAATCCACAAAACACCTTTAGCAATTTTGCCCAATATCAGTATAGAATTTTGTGCCTCAGGATCTTTTTCTTTTTTGGCATATCTTTTCAATCCATATTCAACCAGAAGATGGGAAATTATTACTAGATAATAGGCAACCCAAATCAAGATAATAGCATCGATAGTTTTACTTATAGCTGGCGCAAGATTTAAGACGGTAGCGCTTAAATAAAAGGCAGCAAACCAAAAGAAAGATGGCTTTATGGAGTCTATAAAAGAGATTATAATTTCCGATATCTTGCTCTCCTTTTTACCAATAATCGATCTTATCCTTTTAAGAACAATTACTCTAAAAATCATTAAAAGGAAGAAAAGAAAAACAAAAAAAACAAGAAATAATATATATTCCCCTATCTTGTTTCCCAAAAAGCTATATTTCAAAAAATCATAATTATCCAAAAAAAGATTTATTTCATCTAACATGCTTTATATTATTAGATATCAATTATTACTATAATAGCAGTTATTTTTAAATCAATCTACCTATCTTCTAATTCTCTCGCTTTTTTCTCATCAAAACCGAAGTGATGAGCAACCTCGTGCCAAACGACATTCTTGATTAGCTCTTTCATTTCATGATCGTCTTTAGCTGCTCTTTCTATAGACTTTCTAAAGATAGTTATTTTGTCAGGCAAAATATTACCCATTCCTCTCCCCCATTGATTCTTGGGAACTCCCTCATAAAGACCAAAAAGTCTATAAGGATTTTTAATGCGAATTTTTCTTAACTGTTCTCTTGTCGGCTTGTCTTCAACACAGATGACCGCATTTGTTATCTTGCCCCTAATCTTCTCGGGCAGTCTTTCAATTGCTTCTTTCACAAGATTTTCAAAATCATCACTCATTTTACCTTGGTCAAAGAAAATAAAGTTAAAAGATCTGGCTTCTTGTCGTAGCGACCATGGAAAACAGCAATCGTTTCATCTTTAGATGCTAATCCAAGGCTTTTTATCATTTTAATTATATCAGGGGAGATTTCTAAATTATCAAATTTTATTGAGTCATAACGACCGATAACTCCATAAGACAAGGATAGTTGTTCAGCTACTTTTTCTTGATTAGAGACGGCAACTATCTTCATTTTAAGTCTGAAAGATGACAGAAGCCGAGCCGTATAGCCGCTTTCAGTGAAAACAACAGCTGTCTTAATCTCTTGATCTTCAAGCTTCTTTAATTCACTAGCTATAGCTCTAGCAACAAACTGAGTGTAATTAAATGATTTCTCTTTCAAAGAAGAGACATTGGCCCTCTCTTCATTAAACTTAATTATTTTAGTCATCTCTTTGGTGGCTTCTATTGGATAATTACCAATAGCCGTCTCCTCTGAAAGCATAAGAGCATCTGATCCATCAAAGACAGCATTAGCGACATCGGTCGCCTCTGCTCTGGTCGGTCTTTTATGAGTCGTCATAGAATGAAGCATTTGAGTAGCAACTATAACTGGCTTACTTTTTTCTCTAGACTTTTTAATAATTTCTTTTTGCCAATAAGCCAATTCTTGAATTGGCATCTCGATTCCCAGATCTCCTCTAGCGATCATAATAGCATCGGCCTCATCAATAATTTCATCTATATTAAGAATTGAGTTTTCGTTTTCTATTTTAGCAACAATAGAGGCCTTCATCTTTCTTTTCTGCATCTCTTTTCTTAACACCAAAAGGTCTTGCTTATTATTAACGAAAGAGAGAGCAACAAAAGCAACATTGTTTTTAGCTGCAGAGTCTAGGTTCTTAATATCCCTTTTAATTAAAGAAGATAGTTGCATCTTTTTGCCGGGCAGATTGATACTTTTTCTATTCTTAACCAAACCACCATTCATCGCTCTAACCATGATTGATTTTCCGCTCGCCTTTATAACTTTCAATTTCAATAGCCCATCATCTATCAAGAAATAATCATTCTTGCCTATCTTCTTAAAGAAATCATCATCTTTAATAACAAGAAGAGTCTCTTTTTCATTGAAAGAATCGCTTATTAGAAATTCTTTATTTTTCTTAACCAACAGATCCTCTTCATCTCTTGTTTCTGCTCTTATCTCTTTGCCTTGAAGGTCTATCATTATGCCAATCTTTTCATTCATTTCCTGAGCAACCTTCTGAGCTAGCTTTATTCTTTTGTTGTGCCAATCTATTGTTGCGTGTTTTGTATTAAATCGAAAAACATTAACCCCAGAATTGATTAGTTGTTTCATCTTATGAGGAGTGTCACAAGCTGGCCCTATAGTGGCTACTATCTTTGTATTTTTCATATTTAAATTATTTATAAATCTCTTGCTTAATTATTTTGAAACCATCGACAAGATTATCTCTTTTTCTTTGGTCGTATATAGCTGAGGCTGGATGAAAAAATGGTATTATCTTAAGGTTGCCAATCTTAAAAACCTTTGAATGAATCGAACTTATCGGCTTTATCTCTTTTTCTAAATTGAACTTCTTTAAAAGGTAGTGAGAAGAAAATCTACCCAAACCGACTATGATTTTTGGTTGGATGATTTTTATCTGTCTATCTATGAAATCGGCATAAGCTTCAATCTCTTCAGGCAAAGGATCTCTGTTTTCAGGCGGCCTATCTTTAACTATGTTTGTTATATAGACGTCTTCCCTTTTAATTTCAACACTATCAAGCATTTCATCTAATATCTTGCCAGCTCTACCGCAAAAAGGCCTGCCAGTTTGCGCCTCTCTTTTACCTGGCGCTTCACCAATGAAAAGTATCTCTGCATCATGATTTCCTTCTCCTATAACTGGAAAAAATTTATTATCTGTTCTGTGATTGTAAAGAGGAGATTCTTTGAAATTGACAACCTCCTCTTTAATCTCTTTAAGTAGATCTCTTTTGCTTGGATTTTTAAATGTTAATTTTTTTACCATTCTTTTTGAGTTCTGAAACAAAAATAGAGAGCTCTTTTTTGGTTAAGTTGCCTTTTATCTTTCTTTTAATTCTTGAAATTGACTTGTCTTTCTTAATCTCTTGACCGCTTAGCCTTGCATCAACAATCTTTTTTTCTTGCTGAGATAAGAAGTCACTGTCATTTATCTTCCTTAAAACATCTTTACCATTCTTTAAAAAATATATATCTTTACCTCTTTGAGAATCAACGCCAACATATTCTGCCTTGCCAGAAAGAATTTCTTCGTAGGGTCGACACCAATAACATCGATGATATCTTGAATCGCAAGAAAAGCTTTTTTTGTCAACAACTTCTTTTATCTCTAAGGCCTTTTCTTTTATTTTATCAAAAAAGTTATCAATATCCAGCTTATTATCAAAAGTTTTTTTCTTGTTTTTTTCAAGGTACCAATAACTTAATTTATCAACTTTCTTGCCATACTCTTCTTGTGCTAGTAGCTGATATATCGGAAGTTGCCACGAATTACTCTTCTCTTGACTTCGACCGGTTTTGAAATCGATAATATGAAGGTTACCGTTTTTTAAAACTTCAACCCAGTCAAAACTTCCCACTAAATCAATTCCCTTGAAAAGGCTTATCTTGGGAAGGTCGTTCTTTTTCTTAAGAGCTCTTTTTTTAATTAAGCTTGACTTACTAAATCTCTTTATCATTTGAGATCCTCTTTTTCTGAATTCATCTTCCTGCTTTTCAGAAATGAAGCCGCCACTTTTTCCAGAATATCTCCGCCAAACTTTATCGTATCTTTTTAATAAAGGTGTCTTGACTCGTCTGGATGGAGTCAAATTGATAATTTCGTCTATCGTTTCGTGGACTGCAGAACCCAAGGCAAGATAAGGATTAATAAGCTGTATTCTGTTGCCAGTTTTTGGATTACGGTATATATTCTTGAAATAATATAATCGAAGGCAGGAGTTAAAATCACTTATTGAGGAATAAGATATCCATCTTTTAGAATCCATAATTATCGATGCAGTTATTAGTGATTTGTACTTGATGGTTGTAATTAGCAACCATACTTCTTAAACTTTCTAAAGATTTGTTATAGCTAAAAACTAGATTATTATATTGTCTAATCTTTTCATTGTCTCGAGGAAAAGATGCTTCAATCTCTCGTTTCATCTCTATAATTTCGGTATTAAGAAGATCTATCTCTCCTTGTAAGCTTTGAAGCTCTTTAAGTAATTCTCTATCTGGGGATGGGCAGATGGATGAAGGAGTTGCAAAAATTTGAACTGCCAACCAACTATTATTCTTTTCTTGAATTGCAACCCCAATCTCTTTATAGCCTGAATGCAAGATATTCTCTCTATGGTCTGGGCTATTCATCCAGCCATCAACCAACTCCTTGTCACTTGAAAAATCTCCCTTGGCTAAATTCTCGCCTACTATAATAAAGTCGTAATTTAAAGAAGAGACTAGATCGCTTGCACTTTCGCCTGTCGGAGAGTCGTGGGCAAAGTAATCTCTATCAATCATATCATTAATCTTGGCTTGAGCCGCTCTGCTTAAATTAACCTCCTCAATAAGCAGAGATAGACCTTCTTTAGCTCTTTCGTTATTGGTAAGTCTTATAATCTCTGAAGCAGAGATCTTTTCTTCACCCTTTATTCCTTGTGAAAGAAAAATAGAGATTCTTTTTTCTTGAACCACAAAAACGAGACCAATTATAGTCATGAGGAATAATAACAATACGAGAGACCTATTCTTCATGGCTGATCTCGAAACCTTCTTCTTTTTGATTTGAATCCTGACAACTCTCCTTAGATAGCTTTATTGACCAATAAGTAATAAATATTCCAAGGATAATAACTAAGCCACTAACCCAGCCTGGCAAAACCCATTCGTTGATTTTTACCTGACACTCAAACATCAATCTTAAGAAATGAGCAACTGAAGCTAGGGAAAATATTCCTCCAATTACAATAAAAAAGAAATTTTTAGTCATCTTTTATAATATTATTTTATATTTAAAATATAGCACCTGATTCTTAATTAATCAATTCTTCAAAAATCTTGATCTGCTTCTCAAGCACCTTTTCTTGAGAGAATTTATTAGCAGCAAAGATTTTCGCTTCATCTCTTTTCTTTTTTCTTAATTCATCGTCGAGAAGCGCTTTCTCGATGTTATTTATAAAATGATTTTTATTTTTAGAGAGAAATGTTGTTTTGCTGGTATAAAGCTCATCTGTAATTGATGATTCTAAAATAACGATGGGGATTCCAGCAAGCATCGCTTCTCCAACTGCTAATCCTTGAGTTTCGTTCTTTGAAGGAAAAAGAAAAAGATCGCAGGCGCTATATATCTCTAAAACCTGATCTCTTGGCAAGGGACCTGTAAAGAATATTCTATCGCTAATATTCATCTTAAAAGCGCTCTTCTTAACTTCTTCAATGTCTCCAGGACCAACCATTAAGAGAATAACATCTTCAACTGCCTGTAGAGATTCCAGTAAAAGATTAAGGTTCTTTTCTTTAGAGATTCTTCCAACATAAAGAAGAATCTTTAGTTTGGGTCTTAATTTAAATCTTTGATATAGATCCTTTTTATTAAGTTTCTTCTCAGGAGCCTTTATTCCAGTTGGAATAACTTTAATTGAAGTAGTAACGCCATAGCTTTTAAGTCTTTTTTTTGTTGCCTGGGTTGGGGTTATTATTAGGTCAGCCGAATTACAGGCTTTTTTAGATCTTTCTTTCATCGCATATGCACCAATTTTGCCGGCATAAATTCTTCCAAATTCCTCAATCAAGGTGTGATAAAAAAGAACTTTTGGCTTTGAAGACCTATTCATCTCTAGTTCAAATGGAGTTTGATTCCAGGAAAGAGTGTGAAGCCAGTAAGCATCTGGCTTGAATTCTTTAATAATATCTTTAATTTCACTTCTAGCATTAATCCCAAAAACTCTTTCCTCTTTACCTATAAGAATTCCGATTCCTCTGGTAATTAAAGATGAGCTAACCGGTCTATGTTCCGCTCTGGCTTTACCAGTCTTGTAATCTGGAGAAACGATAACGACTTGATGACCGTTCTTTACAAAACCATCAGCGGAGTTATTGATTGATGTGGTGACTCCGTTAGGTAAGGGATATGTTATTGAGCCGATTAATATCTTCATCTTTAATCTCTGAAATATCTAATGAATCTTTAATTAGATGATTGCCAATTCTTGTTCTGGTAAGGCCTATGAGATAGGCGCCAGTGCTTAACTCTCTGCCAAGATCTCTAGCCAAGGATCTAATGTAAGCTCCCGGTCCAGAAACAACCCTGATATCAACTTCTGGATATTTGTATCTAAGTAGCTCTATCTCTTTTATTAAAACTTTTCTCGCTTTTAAGTTAATTTTAATCCCCTTTCTCGACAAAGCATAGGCTCTTTTGCCACAAACTTTGATTGCACTATAATCTGGCGGCACTTGATCTATCTCTCCCTGGAACAAAGATAATTTTTCCCTTAATTCAGATATTTTAGGAGCTTCGCTTGAATTTATCTCTTTTTTCTCTCCTTGTTCATCATCTGTTGAGCTTTCCCAACCAAGCTTAATTTTAGCCAGATATTCTTTCTCTTTATCAACAAAGAGTGTTATCTTCTTGGTAAATTCTCTTCCGATGGCAACAATCAAAACTCCATCGGCCAAGGGGTCTAATGTCCCAGCATGACCAACTCTCTTTTCTTTGGTTATCTTTTTTATCTTTTCGACAAGATCATAAGAGGTTGGTCCCTTCGGTTTATAAAATGAATAGATGCCTTGCATCCTTAAGTTACTAGCCATATCATAATTGCAAAAAGAATATAGGCTAATCCAGATAGTTTCTTATATTTCAAAGGTAGATTTTCCCACCAATTAATCCTTTGCCTAATCTTTCTTTTAGAAAGAAAAGTAATAGCGATTGCTTTTATTAAAAAGATTAATGAAAAAGAGATTGAAATAATCGAATAGTCGCTCTGCAAGCGAGTACGCCAAAAGATTGCTGAAAAACCGAGAAAGATAATTCCCCAAAGCCAAAAAGGAACAAAATAGACAATTAAATGAAATATTCTTTTTTCTTTTTTA
>PWOE01000047.1 GCA_003557585.1 Candidatus Nealsoniibacteriota bacterium
ATCGTCTTTTTGCCAGAAAAAGAGAGGCCCATCGCCATATTGACAACGCTTATCTCATTCTCTGGCTGAAAAACAATTAATTTCTTTTTTTTAGCTTGCATCGCTAGATGGTTCAAAATTCCAGTCGCTGGAGTCATGGGATAGGCGACATAAGCATCTAGGCCAGCGCTTATCGCTCCCTCAGCTATTGCTTCATTGCCTGAAACAAGAGATTCATTGGAAGCCTTTCCTTTTCTTATCTTAAATATTTTCTCTGTTCTATCGTATGCTTCCTGAGCGATTTTCAAATTCAACTCAGTCTCAATCGTTAATTCCTTTTTTAAAACTTTGGAAAGAGAGAGCCAATCGATACCAACTATTTTACAAAAAGCAGAAATTAAAGCGCTGTTTTTCATTATAGGAATTCCGCCTAAATCATCTGTTATCTTCTCTATCTCAACTCCGATACCTTTTTTGGAATCGATCTTGTTTGAGTTGAAGACAACGAGCCCTTTCTTTTTGAGATCTTTCTGGTGTTTGGATAGAGTCTTTTTGTCGAGTGCCAAGAGAAAATCTATCTTTTTTAAAGAACTTGAAATCTTTTTCCTGGAAGCTCTAATCTTGGAGAAGTTGTGGCCACCCTTAATCAATGATTGATAATCTTCGTATATATATATCTGATAGCCATAGCTTGAAAGAATTTTAGCAATTATCAAGCCCGCCTTTTTAGAACCCTCTCCAGCCTCTCCGCCTATAATTATTTGAAAGTCATTCATAGTCCACAAAATTTAAGTTTTAATTTGCGAAGCCGCCTCTTTGTCTAATAAAATTGTCACATTGTCGTGTTCTTTTAATGCCGATGCTGGGAGCATAATATCTTTCGAAGCGTCTATAAGCTTTGCACAGATTTCTGACTTATTGATACCAGAGGCTAACAAAAGAATCTCTTTTGCCTCAAGGATCGTAGCGATGCCCATCGTCATTGCTTGAGAAGGCACTTCTCTTTCGTTTTCGAAAAATCGAGAGTTGTCTTTAATTGTTGATGAGGCTAAATTGGCAAGATGAGTTCTTGACGAAAATGATGTTCCTGGCTCATTAAAACCGATGTGACCATCTGAGCCTATTCCTAATATCTGCAAGTCGATGCCATTGAATTTTTTAATCTTTTCTTCATATTCCAGAGATGATTTATCAGGGTCGTCAGTTAATCCATCTGGAATATAGAAGTTGTCGTAATTGATATCTATCTTGCTTAAAAGATTATGCTTCATGAAATAATTATAGCTTTGCGGGTGATCTGGTGCTAGTCCAAAATATTCATCTAAGTTAAATATCGTTACTTCTGCGAAGCTAATTTCTCCTTCCTGATACATCTCAATTAATCTCTTGTAGGTTCCCAGAGGAGTACTTCCCGTCGCTAAACCCAAAACTAATTTTGGATTATTTAAAATTGCCTCTTTTATCAAAAGAGCCGCTTTCTCGCTTAGCTCCTGGTAATTGTCTTTGATAACGATTTTCATAAGACGAAATTGATCAGCTTGTTTTTTATGAAAACAATCTTTTTAATCTCTTTATCGCCCACTCTCTTGAAGACGTTCTCTTTTTCCAGAGCGATATTTTTAACCTCTTCTTGGCTTAAGTCACTCGCTACTTCAATCGTCTCTCTTAATCGACCATCTACCTGAACAATTATTTTAACTTGATCTTCTTCTGCTAAAGATTTGTTAAATTTAGGCCAATCACAAAGCATAATAGACTCTTTATTGCCAATCTTTTGCCAAAGCTCTTCTGCTGTGTGTGGAGCAAAAGGAGAAAGCATCTTTAAAAGAGCTTCGAAACTATCTCTACTGATTCCCTCTTTCTTGTAATGATTGACCAATATCATTAATGAGCTAATAGCAGTGTTGAATTTAAATCTTTCTATATCCTCTGTCACTTTCTTGATTGTCTGATGAAGCAGCTTGTCTTCCCCTGAATCATCCTTTTTAACACTCAACTCTAGATCATAGACTTTTTCTAGAAATCTTCTGGTACCGACTATGCCTCTGGGATTCCATTCGACAGCATCTTCAAAGGGACCAATAAATATTTCATATAATCTAAAAGCATCTGCTCCATACTCTTTCACTAACTCGTCTGGCGAAACAACATTGCCCTTTGACTTAGACATCTTTTGTCCTCCTTGAGCTAAAATCAAGCCCTGATTGCGAAGCTTTGCAAATGGCTCTTTGGTTGATACTAGGCCTATATCATAAAGAAATTTATGCCAAAAACGAGCATACAATAGATGAAGGACTGCATGCTCTGCTCCGCCGACATAAAGGTCAACTGGCATGAACTTTTTTTCTTTTTCAGAGGAGATCAATTTTTCTTGATTCCTGGGATCTATAAATCTTAGATAATACCAACATGAGCCAGCCCATTGAGGCATCGTATTTGTCTCTCTCTTAGCTTTTGCATTACATTTAGGACACTTTGTTTCAACCCACTCTTCGATAGCCGCTAAAGGAGATTCCCCTGTTCCAGTCGGTTGATAATTGTCGACTTCTGGAAGTTTTAAGGGAAGGTCTTCTTCATTTAAAGGCACGACTCCGCAATTATCACAGTGAATTACTGGAATCGGCTCACCCCAATATCTTTGCCTCGAGAATATCCAATCACGCAGCTTATAACTAGTAGCTTTTTGGGCTAAACCTCTCTTTTCAAGATGGTCAACCATCTCTCCACGTGCTTCTTGAGAGCTCATGCCACTGAAATCATTAGAATCAAGAAGCTCTCCTTCACCAATATATGCTTCTTTAGATATCTCTCCTCCTGAAACGACTTCTTTTATCGGCAAGTTGTATCTTTTGGCGAACTCATAATCTCTTTGATCGTGAGCTGGAACTGACATCACCGCACCGTGACCATAAGAAGCTAAGACATAATCAGCGACCCAGATAGGGATTTTTGAATTATCCGCTGGATTTATTGCAAAAAAACCTTTAACTCCGACGCCACTCTTTTCCTTGGTTAAGTCTGTTCTCTCTAAATCTGACTTTGATTGAGATTCTTTGAGATATCTCTCTATCTCATCTCTATTGCTGGCTTCTTCTTTAATCTTATCAATTAATTTATGCTCTGGAGATAAAACTATAAATGTCGCTCCAAAAAGTGTGTCTGCTCGAGTGGTAAAAACTTTAATCTTCTCATTAAAAGATTCTTTCTCGTTCTTTATACTAAATACTATTTCAGCTCCTTGAGATTTGCCTATCCAGTTTCTTTGCATCTCCTTTATCTTTTCAGGCCAATCAAGGCTCTCTAAATCATCTAGCAATCTATCTGCATATTTGGTAATTTTTAAAACCCATTGTCTGATCTTTTTCTTTTCAACTTTAGTGGAACATCTCTCACACTCTCCATTAATAACCTCTTCGTTGGCTAGGCCAGTTTTACAAGAAGGGCACCAATTAATTGGCAGCATCGATTGATAGGCCAGACCTTTTTTAAAAAGCTGAATGAATATCCATTGAGTCCATTTATAATATTCAGGATCGGTTGTACTCAATTCCCTTGACCAATCATATGAAAGACCAAGCCTCTTTATCTGCTCTCTGAAATTATCGATATTTTTTTGAGTTGCTTTTTTGACATCGACCTGATTCTTGATGGCGTAGTTCTCTGCTGGCAAACCAAAAGCATCCCAACCCATAGGATGAAGGACTTCATAACCATTCATTCTTTTGTATCTAGAGATAATATCTGTCGCTGTATAGCCCCTAGGATGTCCCACATGGAGACCAACTCCTGATGGATAGGGAAACATGTCTAAGCAATAGAATTTGGCTTTGTCTGATTTTTCGTCAGTTGAAAAAAGACCTGATTCTTGCCAAAAATCTTGCCATTTCTTGTCTATTTTCTGATGATCGTATCTCATATTTGAAATAGTTTTTTAGCATTGTTTGTTGTCGCTCTTCTAGCTTCTTCATAGCTGATTTTTTTGATTCTGGCAATTTCTTGTATCACTTTTTCAACATATATCGGTTCATTCCTTTCTTCTTTGTTGAGTGGGTTCAGATAGGGACAATCTGTCTCTGCTAATATCTTGTCTATCGGTGTTTTTTCTATAACTTTATTTAACTCTAGTTTAAATATTATACCAGTGAAACCGATATAAAGATTCATTTCAAGATACTCTGAAAGATCTTCTTCTGTGCCAGTGAAACAGTGAATAACTCCGTTAATCTTATTTTTGTATTCTTTGAGAATCTCTATCATCTCTTTGTGTGCCATCCGACAGTGAAAGATTAAGGGTAGATTTAATTCAATAGCTAGTTTGATATGGCTTAAAAAGATATCTTTTTGTCTTGATTTAAACTCTGCCTTTTTGGCTTTGTTCTTTGGCTTGTAATAATAGTCTAGACCAGTCTCTCCAATCGCAACAACCTTCTCTTTCTTGGCTAGATTGCGATATTTTTCCACCTCAAACTCTTCCTTGTCGGCATGAATTGGATGTAATCCAACTGAAGCATAAACACCTTGATCGTATTCGTGAGCAATTGCAACAGCCCTTTTGCTGGTCTCGTATTGCGAACCAACATTAATGCTCCAAACATTATGATTCAAGGATCTTTCTACAACCTCTTTCAGGTCATCTTGAAAAGCTTGGAAATTTAGATGAGCATGGCTGTCTATAATTAAATCTCTCTTCATATATCAATAAAAAGCGCCTATTGCGCTCAACTTAAAGCTTTATATCTTTTTAAATAAAGGTTGAGCTTCTTTTTTGTCAATCTGATCTATGATCTTTAAAGAAGTTTCTGGTAAAAGTGGTTCAATTAATTCAGCTATCACCTCAAGAGCTACAATCAAATCATTAATCACTGCCAGTTGCTCTTTTGATTCTTGCCAAGGTTTCTTTTCTTCAATTATCTTGTCGCAACAACTAACAAGACTCTTTATCGAGCTGGCAACCATATTAAACTTGTATTCCTTGAATGATTCTTGCCACTCTTGTCGAGCTCTTTCAATCTCTTTACTAAGATTTGAATCCTGAATTCCTTGATTATCGAGACCCTTTAATTCTTCTTTTTTTCTTTGAGCTAATGTGATTATTCTGGAATTAAGATTACCGATACCGCCAGCTAAATCGGCATTATATCTATCTCTGAATCTCTCGTGACTGAAATCGCCATCTTCTGTTGATGATATTTCGCTCAAGAAATAATATCTCACAGCCTCGCCTCCATATCTTGAGATAAGATCGAATGGATCAATCGTGTTGCCTAGGCTCTTTGACATCTTTTGACCATCAACAGTTAAAAAGCCATGAATAAATATCTCTTTCGGTAAATCGAGACCTGCCGATAAAAGCATGCCTGGCCAAATCAAGGCATGAAACTTTGATATATCTTTACCGATGAAATGTACATCGGCTGGCCAATTCTTATTAAAAAAATCCTCATCTCGGCCATAGCCGATTCCTGAAAGATAGTTTGTTAAAGCATCTGCCCAAACATAGACAAGCTGATCATTGTTATCTGGAACAGGAATGCCCCAATTGATCTTCTCTTTGGGTCTAGAAAAGCTGATATCCTTCAAGCCATCTTCAAGAAATGACAAGAACTCTTTTTTCCTTTTCTCAGGAGTTATCTTTATTGAATCGCTTTCAATCGCCTCTTTTATCTCTTTTGAATATTTAGAAAGTTTAAAGAAAAGATTCTTTTCTTTGATCTCTTCTGGAGTTTTATCATGAAAAGGACATTTGCCATCAATCAAGTCTTTTTTTGTAACAAAAGCTTCACAACCGACACAATAAAGTCCCTCGTACTCTTTTTCGTAGATATCTCCTTTCTCTTTTAATTTTTGCCACAACTTAAAAACAGCTGGCCAATGATTCTCTTGATCGCTGGTTCTTATAAATTCATCGTTAGAGATACAAAGAAGCTTGTTAAGCTCTTTATATTTCTTAACTATTTCGTCGCAAAATTCCTGCGGCTCCTTGCCTTCTTCTCGGGCCTTTCTGGCATTTTTTAAACCATGCTCATCTGCGCCAGTTAAAAAGAAGACCTTGTCTCTTTTTCTTTTGTAACGAGCAAAAGCATCTGCCTGAATAAGTTCCAAGGCAAAACCGATGTGAGGAAGAGCATTGGTATAAACAATGCTTGTTGTTATATAAAAGTTCTTCATATTAATTAGTTGACTCTAGCTTTTCCTCTTCTAGTTTCTTTTTTTCTAGGAATTCTTTCAAGAATTCAAAAAGAATACCCGCCAAAGGAATTGCCAGCAATGCCCCTAATAATCCCCATAGAGCCCCGCCGATTGCTAAAGACATGATAACCAAGACTGGCGAAAGACCAATAAACTTCTGAGACAAGACAGGGGTAATAACCGAATTCTCTATTAATTGAACCAGACCAAAAACAATGATAATGAAGACTCCTTTTGCAAAGCTATCAATAGCTGTAATCAAGAATATCAAGATTCCTGATATGAGTGGTCCAATATAAGGAATAAAATTCATTGCTCCAGCAATTAAACCTAAAGAGAGAGGATATTTAACTCCTATAATCAAACACGAGATATATATGGCGATACCGACAAAAAGACATGACAAAATTCTTGTTAAGAACCAACTACTAACCTTGTTCTGGCATTTTCTCCAAAGATTGAAAGCATATTTCTCATATTTCTTGGGAAAGATAACTATCAACCCTCTTTCTACAATTCTACCTTCAAGAGAAAGAAAGAAGGCCATGGTTAGAACAAAGATAGTGGTAAAGATTCCTCCAAAGACACTGAAAGAGACAGAGAAGAAGGCGCTAGAAAGCTCTCTTAATGAGCCCCTGATTTCAGTGACGAAGGTCTCTATATCTTCCAATGCATGAATACCAAAATCTCTCAAAACTGGAGATAACTCTTGAAAATAATAAGGCAAAACCAAAGAAAGTTGTTCCACCTCTGTGATTAATATCACAACAGCAGAGTAAAGAACCATACTCAAGAGGCCAAAGACAGCTAGATAGATAGCTGTGGTAGCAATTGCTCTTGGAACTTTGAATTTTTTCAAGAACTCAATTCCCGGATTAAATAGTATCGAAATAACCAAGGCAAAGATAAACCAGACAATTATATCTTTTATCTCAAAAAGAACGTAGAAAAATATAACTGCTAAAGCAATCTTAAATAGTGCTTCCCAAGATAGATCTAAAACTTTTTCTTCTTTCATCTTAAAATGTTAATAGTTTTTTAAGCTCTCTCTTTTTATCTATTGGCCCAAGGACAGCTAAATTAATCTTTTCAGGTTTAAATATATCCTTGGAAACCCTTAAAACGTCTTGGGCAGAAACTTGGTCTATCTTTTTGAATATCTCACTTGGAGTTAAAATCTCTTCTTGTAATAATCCTTGCGTGGCATAAAAGATTGCCTGAGAGTCCGATGATTCAAGACCGAGGGCAGCCCTTCCTTTTATATTCTCTTTAGCTTTTTTTAGCTCTGATTCAGAAACTTTTATTTTAGAAATCTTTTTATACTCTTCAACAATCGCTTTAATCGCTTTTTCAATCTTGTTGATATCAACACCAGCTTTTGTCGTTAAAAAACCGGTATCTGTAGTTAAATCAACATCTGTCTTTATATAGTAAGCCAAGCCAAGCTCTTCTCTTATCTTGATGAAAAGACGCGAGCTCATCATCTTGCCTAGAATTGTCTCTATGACATTCAGAACATATCTGTCGACATGAAAAAGATTATAACTTCTTACTCCTAAAGAGATGTGAGCTTGATCAGTCTTTCTTTTTTCTAGAACAAAAGCTGGCTCTTTCTGGTTTTCGATAACTCCTTCTTTGATCGGCTTGCCTCTCTTCTTGACTCTCGAAAAATAGTCAGCAACTAATTTCTTAGTCTTCTTTTCATCAATTGATCCAGCAATAGAGATTATAGTGTTGTCAGATGTATAACTTTTTTCCATGTAATCAATTAAGTCTTTTCTAGTGATTCCTGAAACAGTTTCTTTGGTGCCGGCAATGCTTCTGCCCGCTGGTTGGTCTCCATAAAGAAGTTTCATCCATATTTCAGACAAGTGACTCATCGGATGATCTTTTATCATATTAATCTCTTCTGTTATAACTCCCTTTTCTTTCGCTATCTCTTTTCCAGGCAGCTTTGAGTTCAAGAAGATATCAGAGACCCAATCAAGAGCAAGATTGAAATGATGACTAGCAACTTTGGCATAATAGCCCGTATATTCATCTCCTGTGAAAGCATTATACTCTCCACCAATCTTATCAATCGACTCAGCTACCATTTTAGGATTTGGCCTCTTCTTTGTCCCCTTGAAATACATATGCTCCAAGAAATGAGATATGCCATTAATTCTTTTGTCTTCATATTTAGAACCGGCGCCAACCAAAATCAAAATTGTCACCGCTTTGCTATTTTTGATTGGAGTTAAGATAGAACGAACCCCATTTGGAAGAACAGTCTGTTTCATTTTAATTAATTCTTTCTTTTAAATATTCGTGCAAAATATCGACATCGACACTTTCCTGTTTCATTGTGTCGCGCTCTCTGACAGTCACCTTATTATTGTCAATCGTTTCAAAGTCAATTGTGACACAAAAGGGAGTGCCTATCTCGTCTTGTCTTCGATATCTTCTACCTATCGCTCCCGAGTCATCATAGTCGGCTGGTAATTTTTCCTTGAAACTGTTGTATATCTCTATCGATTTCTCCTTTATCTCTTTTTTATTTTTAACCAAGGGTAAAAATGCGACCTTGATTGGCGCTAACCAGCTAGGAAACTTCATAACAATTCTTGTTTCATCTTTAACTTTCTCTTCCTTATAGGCGCTAACCAGAGCAGCCAAAAGACTTCTTTCCACTCCAAAGGTCGGTTCAATTACATGAGGCCAATACTCTTTCTCTGTCTTGGAATCACGATACTTCATATTCTCTTTTGATTTCTCCTCGTGATTCTTGAGATCAAAATCGGTTCGGTAAGCTAATCCATACAACTCTTTGGTTCCAAAAGGAAATTCATATTCAAAATCGATAGTCTTTTTTGAGTAATGAGCTAAATCTTTCGATGGAACATCTAATTCTTTTATCTCATCTGAATAAGATATCCCTAAATCTTCTATCCAATTAATCATCTCTCTCTTCCATTCCTGGAAATAGCGTTGCCAATCTTCATCTTTTTCTGGTTGAGGAATAAAATACTCAATTTCCATCTGCTCAAACTCTCTGGTTCTAAAGATATAATTTCCGGGAGTAATCTCGTTACGAAAAGCCTTACCGATTTGAGCTATTCCAAAAGGAATAGATCTTCTTGATGAGTCAAGAATATTCTTGAAGTTAATGAAAATTCCTTGAGCTGTTTCCGGTCTTAAAAAGACTGGGTCAGTTTTGTCTTCCACTGGACCAAGAAATGTCTTCAACATTAAATTAAATTTTTTCGGTTCAGTGAAGCTATCTTTCTCTTGGCAAGATGGGCATTGGGGTGAAATTCTCTTTATCTCTTCCTTCTTTTCTTGAGGTGATTTATCTTCTATCTTTTGCCACGCCTCTTCTCCTATAAGATGATCTGCCCTGAATCTTGTATGACATTTTCGACACTCAACGAGTGGGTCAGAGAATCCATCAGTGTGACCTGACGCTTGCCAAACTTTAGGGTTAATTATTATCGAGCTATCCATACCTATAATATCTGATCTATCATGAACAAATTTCTTCCACCATCTATTCTTGATATTATTTTTCATTTCGGTTCCTAAAGGACCAAAATCCCATGAGTTAGATAGACCACCATATATCTCCGAAGAAGGAAAGATAAAGCCCCTTCTTTTGCAAAGAGATATTATCTTATCCATTGAATTATCTTTATTGTCTCTCTTCATCTTTATCTTATAATGCCATCATCAATTGAATCATCGTCTGGCAAGTCTGTCTTTATTGCTGAATCTGAAGTCCTTAAAGTCATTCCTGTCCAACTATCTAGACCAGAAATGATTGTTTCAGAGATAATTTCTCTTAATTCCCCCCTGTCATCGATTTGAGGGTCAAAAATCAGCTGAAAATAGACTTCCTTGCTAGTCTTTGGATCCATATCTCCAACATTCCAAATCAATTCTCGGCTCCCTGAGTCAAAAGTTATTCTGGCATCCTTTGGCTCTGTCTCGCCACTCAGCCTTACCTGGGATGGCAATCTAGTCTTTGCCGTCATGTTCCTGACTCTATTACTGCTGTTATCAATCTTCCAAAGAAGAGTGTAGCTTGTTGACGACCCAACACTTGGTGGCTGAGAACCATAATTATCAAATGGCCCACTGGAGAAGAAAGCTTTTTGGGAAAAAGATATTTTGGAATTAACTTTAGAAACTATCCTCTTCTTGGACTGGCTCAAAGATACGTCTACTTCTATCTCAGGATCTTCTTTCTCTATATAGTCTTCTACTTTGATCCAGAAGCTGACCCTGCCCTCTTTTTTTGATGCTAAAACTTCTAATTCAGGTATATCTCTTGAATCCCAAATTATAGTCCCTGTGTTTTTTTGAAAAGTTCCAGAATCTATCTGCACTCTATCAAAATCAACAACTCCTCTGTTAATTCTGGCAGTTAAGAAGAGATCTTCCAACGCCTCTTCTCCAGTGTTTCTAAAGAATATCTCATACTCAAGATATTCTCCTGGGCTAGCGATATATTCCGTCTCTTTGTTTATTCTATGGGTGATATAAAGAAGAGGTGTGGCAATCTCTACTCCTCGAGTCGATTCTTTAAGAACGACAAATCTATTGTTTTGCCAAAAGCCTAGGCTTGCCTTGAAGCTTCTTATATCAGAAGGATCGCCTTTTAATTTCCCAAAGACTTCCACCCTACCCCCTTCACCTCTATTCAAGACGCCTAGCTCCCATTCTGATTCTTCGTATGAAACCTCTGGCCTTGCTCGACTGAAAGAAAATTCTCTTGGGTATTCAATCTTGATTCTTAAGTTAGATAAAGGGTAATCAATCTTTGAAAAATAATTGATATCAAAAGAAAACTCTTTTTCAGAATCTACTCTTGATGGTAGGTAAAGGTCAAAATTGATTGGCACACTGGTCACCTGTGTTGAATGTGTTGTTTCCGCACTGTATTGAACATTAAGATTCCTTGGACTGAAATAGATTGTCGCTTTTGCCTCCAAAATAGAGTCTTGCTTACCAAAGAGATAACCGGTTAAAGTTTCTGTCTTTTCTTCTCCAGGATGAATATTATCTAACTTTATCTCTACTCTTCTTTCGCCTCTTAAAGAGATTCTATCTTCCTCAGTCTCCCTTAAAGAATCGTCTATAATTGTATTTTCAGGAAAATCAAATATTAATTTTGGCTCTTCCAATCTAACATTACCATTGTTCTTGTACTGAATTACATAATTAACCCTATCACCAGCTTCTACTTGAGAAGAAGCTAAAATCTCTAGCTTCAAGACATCTCTTGAATATGTGTTTCTCCACAGAAACCAGGCGCTGATAAGAATTAAAACGAAAATCGCTATTAACAATGTCTTGAATATCTTTTTATTCATATTTTTATTTTTTACCTTTTCTATTTAAAAGATAGCACAAATTATCTCGAAGATAAATGTTTGATATAATCTTCGCTAATCGACTTGATATTTTCTTTTGTTCCACTATCTATCTCCTCTAGTCCCCCCTTAATCATCTTTTTAATTAGGTCTATCTCTCGCTTATCGGTCGCCCTTTTTTGGTTATCGCTATCGACACAACAGCTTCCGACAACTCCTCCTTCACCAGCAGAAAAGTAGATTTTCTCAGCCAGACTGATCTCACCATTACAAGAGAGGCAAGAATTTAAATCTGGCTCATAACCAAGCAGAGAAAAGAGAGGCCAAATGAATTTTAAATAAAGGGAAAAAGCCTCTTTATCGTTTTTTGATTCATCCAATTTGCTTAAGAAGTCTTTTATCAGACTCCAAAGACCATCGTCTTTTTCTTCTTCTTTGGTTAAGATGTCGAGATCTTCGCAAGCCTTAAGAGCTAAAGCGCTTGAATAAAGGCTTTGTCTGATTCTTTTATAGTTATTAATTGTCTGAATATCTGTCAAAGTTCTCTTCTTTTTTCCTTCGATAAACTCAATGCTGTTTAAAAAGAAATTATTGGCTCCAAATCTCAACTTTGAACTACTCTTTCTTATGCTCTTAGCAAAAACTCTAATTTTACCAAAATCGGCTGTGTAAACGATAAAGAATCTATCTGATTCGCCGGAATCAAATGAATTCAATAAGATTCCCTCGGTCTTGAAGCGACTAAACATCAGCTTTCCTGATTACCAAAAAGAGCTCGCTATCATTAACTCTCTTCTCCTTCATCTCGTTCGGTCCTAACGAGGATTCCTCCCTAATCTCCTTGGCTAGGACGCTCTTCTTAACTTCATCGTCTGTCAAAGATTCTTTAATTGCCTTGTCTTCACTCTTGTAAGAAATATTTATTAAATCATTAATAGTCAATCCTTCGCTCTTTCTCATCTCGTTGATTGTTCTTATTAATTCTCTTTTCAGCCCCTCCATTCTTAATTCTTCTGTCATCTCGAAATCTATAGAAACTTCGATATCTTTATCGCCTGGAACAACTTCAACTTCTTTAATATTGAGCTCTTCTTTTATCAACTTTAAATATTCTTCATCAAGAATGCAGTTCTTAACAGTTATCTTTTGAAGTGGTTGACGAACCTTGACCTTTTTTTCATCCCTTTGAGCAAGACCAATTTCAACAATCTCTCTCGTCTTCCTCATCTCTTTTAACACCCCTTCATCAATCTTGCCACTTTCCGGCCAACTCTCAAGATGAACCGACTTGTCTCTGTCTTTAAAGTCATTATTAGTCGTTTTTTGCCAAATCTGCTCAGAGACAAATGGCATAATTGGAGCGATAGCTTTGGCCACTTTAATTAAAAGATATCCAGCAACCCTTAATACTTCGTCAACCTCTTGCTTGTTTTCGCTTTTAAACCTATCTCTGGACCTGCGAATATACCAAGTCGATAGATCGCTTACAAACGGAGTTATCGCCTGACAAGCCAATGGGAGATTGTATTCTTCTAATCCTTGAGTAATGCTATTAATCAATTGGTTCGTTCTAGAGATAATCCATTTATCTAAAACGTTATCGGGCTCCAGCTCTTCTTCGCTGGCGACGAAATTGTTATCTCTTGCAAAAAGATCATAGAATTTAGCAACATTCCATAAAAGAATAATGTTTTTTCTTAAAGAGTCTTGAAGATCTTGTTCAGAAAAATTCATGTCTCCGCCTAGCATTATTGGACTAGACATGAAATAGATTCTTAAAGCATCGCTGCCATATTTGTCTAAAGTTATCTTGGGGTCTGGATAATTGCCGAAGGACTTACTCATCTTGCGACCATCGTTACCAGCCAAGACTCCAGTGACAATAACATTTTTAAAGGCTACTGAATCAAATAGAGCATTTGAAATTAAATGCAAATAATAGAACCAACCTCGTAGCTGACCGGTATATTCAATTATAAAATCGGCAGGAAAGATTTCGTGCCACTCATCCTTTCTCTCAAAGGGGTAGTGGAATTGAGCAAAGGGCATGGCTCCAGATTCAAACCAACAATCAAGAACTTCTGGAACTCTTTTCATAACACTTCCGCACTCGCAATCGAATCTAATATTATCAATTTCTGGGCGATGTAAGTCAGTAACTCTCTGGCCACTTAATTCTTCAATCTCTTTTATTGAACCGACCACTTTAATCTTAGAACAATCTTCACATCTCCAAATAGGCAGGGGTGATCCCCAATAGCGAGACCTGGAAAGACACCAGTCAGGCGCATTTTCCAAATTGTACTTAAATCTTCCTTCTTTGAAATATTCAGGTATCCAATTAATCTCTTTGTTGCTCTCTATAATCTTTTCGCGAATTTCATCAACTTTGAGATACCAAGATTTTTGAGTTTTATGAATGAGCCTTGAGTTGCATCTATAGCAAAAAGGATAAGAGTGAAGGTGTTTTTCTTGTAAAAATGTCTTGTCTTTGATTCTCTCTAAAACAATCTTATTAACTTCCTTGAAATTCTTTCCTTGCCACTCACCAGAATTGTCAGTGTAGTTCCCGCTTTCATCCATCAGCTCAATTATCGGTAGATCTTCTCTCTTGCCTAATTCAAAATCATTTTCTCCAAAATTGGGAGCTATGTGAACAATGCCAGTGCCTTCTTCTGTATCAACGAAATCGGCTTCGTATATCTTAAATGTCTTCTCGCTCTGATTAATCTCGCTATTCTTTAAATCAAAGACTGGCTTATAGGTAAGACCTATCAACTCGCTTCCTTTAATCTCTTTCTCGATTTCAAAATCTTCTTTAAACAGATCTGATAACTTGTCTTTTGCTAAAAGATATCTTTTGCCTAATCTTTTCACTACAAGATAATCGATATCCTTATTGACGGCTAAAGCCAGATTACCAGGCAATGTCCAAGGGGTTGTTGTCCATGCCAAGATATGCAGATTGTCTTCACTAATAAATTCAACAACGATTGAAGGATCTTCAACTTCTTTATAGGAGCCGGCATCCATAGTTACCTCAAACTTTGACAAAGGTGTTGCACATCGTGGGCAATGAAGTGATGTTCTATATCCTTCATATATCAGATTTTTATCGTAGAGATTCTTGAAAGCCCAAATAACACTCTCCATGAATTTGAGATCCATCGTTTTGTAGGAATTGTCCATATCGACCCAACGACCAATTCTGTCTATATACCATCTCCATTGTTCACACCCAGTATCGACATAGTCTCGACAAGCACCTACAAACTTATCTATGCCTAGCTCCTCTATATCGTTTTTATTCTTTAAATCTAAACTCTCCTCTACCTTGTTTTCAGCTGGCAAGCCGTGACAATCCCAACCCCACACTCTATCAACACGATAGCCTTTCATCGTCCAATAGCGAGGAACTAGATCTTTGGCAATGCTCGGTAGAAGAGTCGCATAATGCGGCAATCCTGTAATAAAAGGCGGTCCATCATAGAATATATATCTGCCTTGTGGAGCCTCTTTTTCTACTGATTTTTTAAATGTATCGCTCTCTTTCCAAAAAGATAAAACCCTCTCCTCCATTTGAGAAAAAAAGCTTTTCTCCTTCTCTTCTTTTTCTTGATTCATCTTAATTTAATTTTCTTAATTCGCCCGTTTGTATATAATATTTCTTGATTAACTTTTCATCAATTAAATCTTCTTTTCTTCTTTTTTCAACAAAACCCTCTAAGAGCCATAAAGGCTCTCCGTGACTCACAATTAAGATCTTTTTGTCTCTCTTGTTTTTATCAATTTTCTTGACAAAATCAACCACCCTTTTCATCACTTCTTGTTTGCTCTCTCCTTTCTCTGGCTTATGATAAAAATCATTGAGAGCCTTGTCTCTCTCTTGATAATATCTCTCGTCTTTTTTCCTACCGTGATATATTCCCAAATGGTTGTCTCTTAATTCTTTGCAAAAGATTATCTTTTTTTTTGATAAAGCTATCTCTTTGGCAACAATCAGACTTGTCTGCTTGGTTCTTAAAAAATCGGAAGAGTAGATCATATCTATCTTTTTGTCTTTTAATTCTTGAGCCACTCTTTTAATCTGAGCTCTTCCTTCCTTTGCCAAAGCGACATCAGTTAAATTTCCTTTCAGGGGGTAAACCCTATCCTTTTTACTTAACTGATAGTCTGTCTTGCCATGTCTTAGTATATAAAATTGATTATTAAACATAATTACATCTTTTCTGGCGCCTTAATTCCCAAAAGAGTTAATCCATTTTTTAATATCTGGGCCGTAGCCAAAGTTAAAATCAACCTCTTATTGTCACCAAGGATTCTATTGTCGTTGTAAAAGAGATTGTACTTTTGGGCTAAAGTGAAGAGAAAGTTACAGATAATGTTTGGTGAAAAATTGTCTGCAGAGTCTTTCACCGTTTTTTCAAATTTCACAAGCTCTCTTGAGATGCTCTTCTCCGCATCGTTCATTTTTGACAAATCAATATCTTTTGTCTTTACTTTCTCTTTTCTAAGAACGCTTTGGCATCGAGCATAGGTGTATTGAAGATAGGGTCCTGAGTTGCCCTTCAAGGCAAGAGCTTTTTGCCAATCAAAGATGATATCTTTCTGGTGATGCTGTGACAAGTCGTTGTATTTAACTGCCCCGATACCAACCATCTTCGCTATCTCTTTTTTCTCCTGCAAATCAATCTCGTCATTACTTATCAATTCAAACGATTTATCAATAGCTTCATTAAGTATATCTTCTAGGTTGATTGTCTCGCCTCTTCTTGTGGAAAATTTCTTGTTTTGCCAACGTATAAGGCCGTGGGCTAAGTGGACAAATTGCCTCTCTTTTTTCCAATTAAGCATCTCTACTATTTTGAAAAGTTGTTTGAAATAAAGGGATTGATCAACACCGACCTCATAAATCAACATCTCTGGATTCCATCTCTCTATTCGGTCTCTTATCTTTGCTAAATCTCTTGCTAAATAGGTAGTTGTGCCATCTGACTTCTTGATAATAATAGGCGGAAGGTCTTGAGAAAAATCGACAATCAAAGCATTGTCACTTTCAACAGCGATATTCTTGTCTTGCATCTCTTTGGTTATCTCGCGAGCCAAGTCGATATAGGAGCTTTCTCCTATACTGTTATCGATCTTGACATCTAGTATCTGGTAAATCCTATCAAATTCATCTTTGCTTAGCTCAAGCGCTTTTTGCCAAATTTCGTTAGCTTCATCGTCCTTTGATTCTAGCTTTTTAAACCACTCTCTTCCTTTTTCCTGCATCTCCGGATTATCTTTAACTTCTTCGTGAAATTCGATATAAAGATCTTCTAAATCTTTTATTGTTAAAGAATTTAGCATCTCTTTTTTTTGCTCAGAATTAAGTCCTTTAAGCTTTTTCTCCTTGATTTGATAGATTAATTTACCAAACTGAGTTCCCCAGTCACCAAGATGATTATCGCCAACGACATTCCAGCCCCTAAATTTATATATATTATAGATTGCTTGGCCAATAATAGTGGATCTTAAGTGACCGACACCAAATGATTTAGCGATATTGGGAGATGAATAATCGATGACAACGGTTTTGCCTTTACCTTCTTTACCCGAACCATAAGCTTCTTTCTCTTCCAAGATTTCATATATCTCTTTTTGCAAAGCTTCTTCAGAGAGAAAAAAGTTGATAAAGCCGCCTACAGTCTCTATCTTTGATATATCTTTATCTCTTTTTATCTTGCCACCAATCTCTTGAGCAATCTCTATCGGCTTTTTATCGACTTTTCCGGCAACCTTAAAAGCTACACTTGTTGTATAATCTCCATGAGACTGGTCTTTGCTAGCTTCGATGCAAGACGATAAACCGACCTCTTTAAAAGAAGTTTTAGCAAGAGCATCATTAACTAACTTTTCTATCTTTTCTTGAATCATTTCTTCATTTTACTTCTTTTGACCTATTTTGTCTAACTTGATAAAGATTTTAAATATCGTTTATTTCTGCTAGAATTAAGCTATGCCTAGTTTAGCTAAAAACAAAAAAGCCTACTTCGATTATCATATTATAGATAAGTTTGAGGCTGGTATAATCTTAATTGGTCAAGAGGTTAAGTCTATCAAGTCGGGAAGGATTAATCTTGCCGGGTCATATATTGTACCAAAAGATAGTGAGCTCTTCTTGATAGGTGCTCATATCCCAGCTTACCAACCAAAAAACATATCTGATTATGATCCTCAGAGGTCGAGAAAACTTCTCTTGAAAAAGAAGGAGGTCTTGCATTTAATCGGAAAATCAAGAGAAAAAGGCTTGACTTTACTCCCCTTGCAAGTATATACTAGGAAAGGTTTTATCAAGGTTGAGCTTGGCGTTGGTAAGGGGAAAAAGCTTATCGATAAAAGAGATTTAATAAAAAAGAGAGACCTTGATATGAGGCTTAAGCAATCCTTGAAAGAAAGAAATCGGGGATGACTGGCTTCGACAAGAAGCTAGCTTAAATAAGCAGAACGAGTTTTCTAGAATCTCGTAAAACTTCTAGAAACTAATAAGTGCCAACTTATTTAACAAACAACCCGCGTTAGCATACGCCTAGCGCCATCTGATTTGCTGACTCTTGATAGGCAAAAACAGGTGTCATACTAATCAAGATAGGTTATCTTTTTCGCCTTAAAAGAGATAACTGAAACGGCTAAGGCAAAGTTAAAAAGGTTTTGCTTAGCTTTCAACTTTTTAACTTACAACAAGCTAAGCTAATTCTGTAGATTTATTTAAGCGAACTTTTTTGGACGCGGGTTCAATTCCCGCCATCTCCACCAAATTCTAAAATAAAAAAAACGAGTGGCTTTAAGTAAAAGAGTTTACGCAAATAATCAAATAAGAGCAAAAGAAGTTAGAGTTGTTGATAGTCAGGGGCAACAATTAGGTGTCTTTCCTTTACAAGAAGCGATTAAGCTCGCTCAAGAAAAGAGCCTTGATTTAGTGCAAATAACAGAAAAAGTTGATCCCCCAGTTTGTAAGATAACCGACTATGGCAAGCATCTCTATCATCAAAAAAAGAAAGAAAAAAATCCAAAGTCGGCTCATGGAGAAACAAAAGGAATTAGATTGAAATTTGGCATATCTTCACACGATATGGAGACAAGAGCTAAATCGGCTCTCAAATTTCTAGACAAGGGTAACAAGGTTAAGATAGAGCTACCATTGAGAGGAAGGCAAAAAGCTCTCGGAGACTTCGCCAGAGAAAAGATGATTCATTTCGTAGAGATGATACAAGAAACCACTCAAGTAAAGATAGAAAAAGAGCTCAAGCGCGAGGGGCAAAGATTCACAATGATAATTTCTAAAAAGCAATAAGGCCTTGCATTTATTTCAAAAATATCGTATTTTGCAGATATTGCATTAGGGCAACAAATCAGAAAAATGAAAAAAACAAGAAAATCAGTATCAAAAAGATTCAAAATAACCAAGACTGGAAAGGTGATGCGCAGAGCTATCGGCCTCAATCACTATTTGGCAAAAAAAAGCGGTAAAAAGACCAGACAAAATAGGCGCTGGATAGAGCTGCCTAAGGTTGAAGCAAAAAGAGTTAAGAAGTTACTGAAATAACTATGACTAGAGTAAAAAGAGGAACATCCAACGTTAAAAAGAGAAAAAACGTATTGAAGCATACGAAAGGTTTTCGCTGGGGAAGAAAATCTAAATTCAAGCAGGCCAAAGAAGCTTTGATGCATGCTTGGACTTATGCTTTCAGAGATAGAAAAGCAAGAAAGAGAGACTTTAGAAAATTGTGGCAACTAAGAATTAATGCCGCCTGTCGCAATCAAGGAATAAGCTACAGCAAATTCATCAATCTTTTAAAGAAAAACAATATCGAGCTAGATAGAAAGATTCTCGCATCTCTTGCTGAGAATCAACCAGAGGTTTTTAAGAAGATAGTAGACTCAGTGAAAGACTAATATACGCTCTTAATCACTTTTTTAAGCTTCTTTGCAGACTCTTGCAGAAGCTTTTTTTCTTGCAAAGATATATTGGGTTGCATTCTCTCTTTTATTCCATCTTCTCCTAAAACAACTGGCAAACTCAAACAGAGATCACGAATTCCATATTCTCCATCTATATAATGAGAAATTGGCAAAACCATTCTTTTGTCAAAAAAGACTGTTTCAACTATTTGAGCCACCCCTGAGGCAATTGCATAATAAGTCGCCTGCTTGCCTTCTATTATAGTGTAAGCGGCACTTTTAGCTTGCTCAAATATCTCTTTTTTTGCCTTTGAGTTAAGCTTCTTGAAATTACTTATCGATGTGTTACCAATCGTCGCCGTGCTCCAAAGAGCCAGCTCGCTATCGCCATGTTCTCCGACTATATAGGCATGAACACTTTTAGGATTTATCTTTAAATAATCTCCTAAAAGAAATCTGAAACGCGCTGAGTCTAGAATTGTCCCTGAACCTATTATCTTGTTTTTCTTTTCGGGAAATAGCTTTGTTGAAAGATGAGTTAAAACATCGACCGGATTGGTAACCATTAAGACAACGACCTCTCTATTCTCTTTGAAGATCTTTGGAACAACTTCTTTAATAATCTCTGCATTTCTTTTTACTAAATCTAATCTACTTTCACCCGGTTTCTGGCTTACCCCACAACAGACAACCACAATTTTACTATCGCTGATATCACGATAATTACCTGCCTTAATCTTGGTATAGCCCCAAAACGGAACTGAGTGTTGCAAGTCCATAACTTGAGACTCAGCAAGCTTTTTGTTTTTATCTATCAAAGCAATCTCTTGAGCAATGTTAGAAATTACCAAGCTATAGGCGACAGAGCTACCGACCATTCCAGCGCCAATAATAGTGACTTTATTTCTCGTCTTCTTCATCTCTATATCGAAAGAAAATTAAGAACTCCGGCAAAAGCTACCCATAAGAGATAAGGGATTAAGAGGTAAGCTGAAGCTCTGCTGAATTTTTTAACAACAAGAATAATCAATAGAATTGAGACCCAAAGAGAGATCAGCTCAACAAAGGCCGCCAAAGGATTCATTAAACCGAAATAAAAGAAGCTCCACAAGGCATTCAAGAAAAGATTGAAACCAAAGACCAAAGCAACGCTTTTTTTCTGAGTTTTGCTTGCACTTGTCCAAGCAAGATATAATGAAAAAGCTATCATTATAAAGATTATGTTCCAGGCAATCGGAAAGATGTAGTTTGGAGGAGTTATATCTGGCTTAATATATTGATACCAATCACTGGCTACTCCTTGGGATGTAAAGATGCCTCCAATTAAGGCAGTTAGCAAAACTGCTATAATTGAAACCGAAAGAGCTTTCCAATTTATCTTATTCATATTTTTGTTTTTTTATTTTTAAGTAATAATTTCTCTTCTTTGCTTAATTTTTCTGTTGCATAACTTAAAGTGATGCTTGAAATATCATTTATATTATTTTTAATAAAGTTTTTTAAATCTTGCTTAGATCTTTTACCAACTTCTCGCAACATCCAACCAATCGCTTTTCTTATTAAATGATGCTCTTCTTGTAAAAGCATTCTTGATATCTTGAGAGTTGTCTTGAAGTCATCTTTTTTAATGAAAGCTAAACTCGCCACTATTGAAACTCTCTTTTTCCACAAATCATTCGATTGAGCTAAAGAAAAAAGAATATCTCTGTCTTTGTCTATCAAGTAATCTCCTAGAATGTTGTAAGCGGAAATATCAACCAAGTCCCAATTATTTACATTTTCCAAGTTATCAAGATAAAAGTCAACAACCTCTTTTCTCTCTTTGCTCTTTCGGTACCTGTCGATTAATATAATTAAAGAGATAAAGCGTTCTTCGTGTATCTTACTTTTTAGCAGCTTCCCCACTTCTTTTAAGTCAATCTCATAATATTCTTTAGCTATTCTTCTCTGTTGAGGAACTGAAACACCTAAAAAGATCTCTTTCTCTTTCTTGGTTTTAAAATAGCTTTGAAGAGTCTTGGCTCTTTTCTTATCCCCTTGATTCATCAAGTCTCTTTTTATATCTTCAGCTCTCATATTATTTCGAAAAAGATAAGACCATCAAATAGATTACGATTATCTTTTATATACTCATAAAAGTCTTGAGAAACCACTTCCTGAAACGACGACGATGCATGAATTAGACTTTCATTAGAAACAAGAAACCCTTCGTGCCTAACATCCAAACCAATCGATTCATCGCCATCTCTAAGAAAGGCGACTCCAACAAAGGAAGGCAATTTCATTAAAATATCTTCTGATATGTCATCAAAAGAGAGATAGCTTATCTCTATCTGGTATTCAAAATCGATATCAATTAAACTTCTGTTCCTGTTTAGGGTTACTTCTTTTTTAATTGCCTTGCCGTTAACGATATCTTCTGTAATCTCTTTGAAATAAGGAGAAATTAAGTTTCTGTAACTACTGAAATGCAATCGATTTTCATAAGAGACGTTTCCTGGTGGATGATAATGAATCATCTTCGTCTTTTCTTTCGCTTCATTTAAGTCACTTGAATACAAAAGAGAAACTGTGGTGATAACAAAGGTGGTGCAATCGACAGCATCTATTTTGAAAATTGGCTTTTCATCACCCTCACCCATCGGAGCTAGTTGATACGGAGTGCCTAGTCTCAGCTCAACTATCTTCTTAAGCTTTTCCTCTTTAGATATATTTGATTCTGATAATTCATACAAGAAATGATTGATTTCTTCAACAGTCATCTTGTGAATTTTTGTCTCTATTTCAGACAAGAAATCGTTCTCGCTATTATCTAATTCAATTATCGAGGCTTCTTGCCTATCAATCGATTCTTGCGTCTCTTTTTCTGTAAAGAAATCTTTGAAGAGATAAAAAAAAGTCAGCAGGCAGGCCGTGATTAATATTAAAATTATCGCTTTCTTCATCTCTTGAAATATCTTTTTTTTGCAATTTTATCTGGCAGATAACTTTTCTCATTATATTTCTTATATCCCGAACCATAGCCGATATCTTCTGTTAGCTTATTTGTTGGATTTCTTAACTCAATAGGAATCGGGAGATTGCCATGCTTTTTAACGTCTTGTTGCGCTGCCATGAGTCCATCATAGGCTCTTCTCTCTTTTTTTGATAAAGATAGGTAGACCGTTCCATGGGCTAAATTAATTGCAGCTTCCGGTAAGCCAACGACTTCAACAGCCTTAAAGACTTCATTAGCGACAACCAAAGCTGTCGGTTGAGCCATGCCTATATCTTCTGAGGCAAAGATAATCATGCGCCTAGCGATGAATTTAGGGTCTTCTCCTGAATCTATCATTCTTGCTAAATAATAGAGAGCAGCATCAGGTTGACTAGCTCGCATGCTTTTTATAAAAGCCGATATCGTGTCATAGTGCTCATCTCCTTTCTTATCATAATTCAAAAACTTGCTTTGAAGGGCATTTTTTAGGTTATCAATCGTAATCGATTTATAAAGATTAAAAGTGTTTTCAATCAGATTAATTGCCTGTCGAGCATCACCATTGGCCATATTAATAATCCAATCTTTCTCTTTTTTATTAATTTTTATGCCAGTTCTTTTTATTATCTCTTCAATTTCACTATCTTTAAGCCTTTCCAAGACAAAGACTCGACAACGAGACAACAAGGCTGAGATAACTTCAAATCCGGGGTTTTCAGTTGTTGCCCCAACCAATGTAATTTCACCCGACTCGACGTAGGGCAAAAGAAAGTCTTGCTGCGCCTTGTTAAATCTGTGAATTTCATCAAGAAAAAGAAGCTTCACTTTGTCAGTCTCTTTGTTGATTATTTTCCTGATATCATTCTTGCTAGCCGAGACAGCAGACAGCTCGTGAATGTCTGCATTTAAACTATTGCCATAAATTTTAGCCAAAGTTGTTTTGCCAGTTCCCGGCGGGCCCCAAAGAATAAACGAGAAGAGATGCTTTTTATCAATAGCAACTCTCAATGGCTTATTCACTCCAATTAAATGCTCTTGCCCAACAAAATCATCTATTTTTTGGGGTCTAATTTTAGACGCTAATGGTTCCATTAATAATTATTGTAACAGATATAAAAGAAAAAAGCTCGTTGTTTTAACGAGCTTTAGGACGCTTTAGCCTCTATTTTTCTGATTAAAGAATGGGTTCCTTTAAGAATCTCTGGGTCTTTAAGGGGTGCCCACCAGACAGAATCTTCTCTGGTCCATATGAGCTGGCAATAGATTAGGTTATAGAACTCTCCAAAAGAAATACAACTTAATTCAATTGACGGCCTTTTTTTCAGATCGTTTTCCTTAATTCCCGATCTTTCTCTTTCTTTTTTAACAAAGTTAACAACGTCCTGAAGCATTGTTTCGACTGAAAGGGTTACCTCCACAACAACACCTCCTTTTAAGTGGGAAGATATCAGATTTCTATTAAAATAACAAGCTTTAAAGAGATATCAAATTCTCCCAAGGAAAATCTTCTCTACCGAAATGGCCATAAGCTGCCGTCGGGAAATATATAGGAGATTTTAAATTAAGCCTTTCGATTATTGCTTGAGGCCTGAAATCAAACTTATCTTTAACTAGCTTAGATAGGTCCCTTCCTTTTTCATCAATAGCTTCAAGCATTAATGGATCTTTCTTGCCTATCGCATAAGCAACCGAAACCAAGCATTCTTGAGCATAATTATTGGCAACGATATTTTTTGCTACAAAGCGACACATATAAGCGGCTGATCTATCTACCTTGGTCGCATCTTTTCCCGAAAAACAGCCTCCGCCATGAGGAACAATGCCACCATAGGTATCAACCATTATCTTTCTGCCAGTTAAGCCAGTGTCAGCTGTGAAGCCACCAACCTCAAACGATCCTGCCGGATTTATTAAAATTTGAGACAATTCTTCTCTTTCAAATACCGAATCAATTATATTCTTTCTTATAAAGCTACTTAATTCTTCATGAGATACATTTTTCTCGTGTTGTGAGCTGACTAAAACAATCAGGGTGCCATCTTTTATAGTCACTTGAGATTTTCCGTCTGGAAGAAGAAAAGAATCCTCTCTACGCCTACACTCTTCCGTCTTCCTTGCTAGCTTGTGGGCAAAAACGACTCCCTTGGGAAGATATTCTGAGGTCTCGTCTGTTGCAAAGCCATACATAATTCCCTGGTCTCCAGCCCCCCCAGAGTCGACACCGATTGAAATGTCCTTGGATTGATTAAGTATATTAGTTATAATCTCTAACTTATCTTGATAGCCAATTTTTTGATAAACATCTTGAGCTATCTTCTTGTAGTCGATATCTGCCTTAGTTGTAATTTCGCCACCGATAACTAAAAGACCGTGTGCGCCAAAGACTTCAATAGCAACTCTAGACTCGGGATCACTTTTAAGAGCCTCATCTAGAATAGCGTCTGATATTTGATCGCAAATTTTATCTGGGTGACCAGAAGTAACACTTTCTGCAGTATAATTCTTAGGTATAAACATAAAAAAACTTTCCCTTATTAATGGGAAAGATAGATTAAGATTTTGTAATCTGCTCATCTTCCCTTTTTGGGTTAGAAGAAGCACCTGGCATATCCAGGTTGCTGGTGGGTCATCGAGCTAATTCTCTCGCCACACTCGCAATAGGCAGTTTAATTGTATTGTGCAAAATTAGTTTATCAAGAGAGATAGATAAAGTCAAATAATGAATTTTCAAAATCAGATAAAAATGTTATAATTCCAATAATGCAAATAAAAAAAGTAAAAATCAATCGCTATAAAAGCATCACCCAACCATTATTAATTGATAGTTTCTCCAATCTGCACATCTTGGTTGGGCCAAATAACGCTGGCAAAACAAACGTTCTAGACGCAATAAATCTATTCTTTAATTCAGACTTAGAGGAAGAAAGATTTTTTGATAAAGATGCTGACGTTTCTTTAACCGCTCAAATGGGTGAAAATGAATATTCTTGGCAATATAAATCGGGTTCTATCTCTGGCAACAAAGAAGTTCTAAAAAAAGCTCAAAAAGAGTTTGTTAGGATTAGCAATGGTCCATCAGTATCTGATATCGCTCCCAAGAAATTAAATGATTTCAAGAATAATCATCCCAAAGATTATCAACTTTTCTCGCAATCTCTGCAAGATAATTTCAAAGGAGTTGAAATCAATGAAGATCTTTTCGTGTTAAGCATTCATGCTGACAAAGCTAATCGACCGATAAGAAGAATGGGGCAAGGCTTTAGACGCCTCTTCATAATCCTTTTTTACCTCTTCCACCCTCAATACAGCACAATCGTAATAGATGAGCCAGAAGCTCACTTACATCCATCTATTATCAGAAAGTTTTTAACGATTCTCACTCAAAAAGATTTAAAAAATCAGATATTCCTCACCACTCATCATCCAACATTTGTACAAGCTGACTATTTAAAACATATTTGGCGAGTCGCTAGAGAAGAGAATGAAAGTACAATTGTTTATGGCTTTCCAAGACTTGATATAGAGATCGATAGATTTGTTCAAGAAATTAATGATGATAATTCTGGCATCTTCTTTTCCGATAAAGTTCTCTTGGTGGAGGGTGTCTCTGATTACATCTTCATGAGAGAGATTATCAAGAAGTTTTACCGAAAAGATAAAGAAATTAAGGTTGTTTATACTGGTGGCAAGGGATCAGTTGATGTCTATTCTCAGCTGTGTGATCACTTTAAAATACCTTACGCCATTATGCTAGATTATGATGCCCTCGATTCTGTGCCACTCACTAGAGTCAGTAAGTATCCGGAAATCAAGGAGCAATTCAATAGCAAGCAAAAGATAGATGCTCTTAGAAAAGAAGAGATTTTTATACTAAGGAATTCTCTAGAAAGCGTCTTCCCTAAAAAATATAGGGGTAAAGAGACAAAGCCGTTAACTGCCCTTTCTATATCAAGAAAGATTACAGCAAACGACTTGAAAACGAAACAGATGTCTATTATCAGAGAGATACTAGATACTATTTAAGCCTTGTACTCTTTTCTGTCTTTGAATTCTTCTTGCTTGCCTGAATGCCACTGCTTTACCGGTCTTAAATAGCCAACTACTCGAGAGTAAACTTCGCATTCCTGGAAGCCCTCGAGTTTTTTATTTAATTCAAAGCATTTATCACATTTAAAAACTTCTACCTTTTCTCCATCTTTTTCATAGACCGCTATCACTCCATTTTTTAATTCTTCACCCTCAATTTGCGCAGCTACCTTGCAATCATGACACAAGATTTCCTTTTCCATGTTTCTTGTTTTAATAATTAATAATTGTCATCTACCTTTTTAAGAATAATCTTATTCTCTTTTTCGAGTTGATTAAAGACGTCGTCTATTTCTGCCTGGCTAAATTTCTCTAGCAAAAGACCCTCTATCTCTTTTCTTGATTCTCCGTCTTCTTTGTCTAGATAATTAATAGTGTCTCCCCAGTAAATTATGCGATTTTTGCGATTATAAACTCTAATGTCTTCTTCTTCACGAATCATCTGTTCTATAAAACCTTTATCTTTTAACTTAAACCCTTTCCATTCAAGAATCTTTAGCATTCTTGCCTTTTTATCTTCCTGTTCTCCGCTCTCCAGGATTGACTCACCTTCTTCTCTATCATCGCCTCTTAGAGCTATCTCTATCTCTTCTCCGTTGAAGCTTTCAAAGTCTGCAAAAATTAAATTGCTATATGCCTGACATATGTCTTCATAAAATTTCTCTTCAAGATCCTCTTCTGATTTATTTAGAACCTCTCTCAGCTTTTCTAATTCTTCCTTGAAATCACTAAAACCTTCTTTTCCTTTATTCCTTTTTTCAAAATCGTCTAGCCTCTTTTTTAATCTATTTCTGATATCTATGAAGCCTCTCATTGCTTCTTTAAAGAATCCTTCTTTTTTTTTAATCAAACCAACTCTCCTAGCTATATCTATCTGATAAAGTTTGGTTAGCAATTCGTAGTCTTTAATCTGTTCTCCTAAAAATTCACCAGCACCGTCTAATCCATCTCTCCTCATTCTCTCTAGATCTATCTTTTCCTGAAGAAACTTAGAATCTTCTGCACCATTAACCGAGCACTCAACAGCATGACTACTGGAAAACCTATTCTTGAAGTCATTGAAGACATCTAGAGTATTCCAGTCAACATATCTTTCGTTGCCTTTTTTTCTAGTCTCTCTTATCTCATCTACGCCTCTATCTACAATCTCTCTTATATTTTCTGAATCAACTTTCTTCATTATTTCTCGATCTGGCTCACGATCAACAATGGAGATAATCTTGTCTATCTCCTTAACTGACATTTCACTGCCTCTTTCTTCTATTTTTGGTCTCTCTGGATTGAACATATCTTTTTTTTAACCTTACCATAAAATAAATCCCGAGGGAATAACCCCCGGGAGATATTTTCCTAAAAATCTTATATATTTACTTTCTCAGCATACTTGCCAATAATTGGCAACTCTTTCTCTTTCCCTTGAACAACATTAATTACTCCGATAATCATTAGAATAATTAATATCCACCAAATTATAAATCCAGCAATCCAACCTAATACCGGTATCATTGATATAAAGATATTAACAATGAAACAGATAACAAGGACTATACCCTGTTTCATATGAAACTTCACGAAAGGGTCTTTCTTGGCTCCAGTAAGAAAGGGAATCAAAACCAGGATGCCAAGATAAGATAAAACAGCCATCAGAGTGTCTTTCTCCTTGTTACTTTTCTCTTCCTTCTTTGACTCTTCCTTTAACTCCTCTATTTTTTGCTCTTCTGCTTTTTGTTCTTCCATTTTTCTTTATTATTTTATAATTTACTTAATTATGCCTTTTTAAAGCATGCATTACGACTAATAATATAATAATACAAATTGCTCTTTGATGTCAATTACAGAAACTCTTTGCCCATTCGACTTAATCGATAAGCGATGTTTTCTTTGAACTCTAGCTGTTCCTTGATTCTATTATAAGTCTCTATCGCTATAAAATCTCCCACCAAAAAACTGGGCAATTCTTCCAGATACTTAAAGTCATTCAAGCTTTTAACGGTGTGCAAATCTCTGTTTTCTTTATAGCAGTAACCATTAACATGATTGCAATTAAAGATATCCTTATTCTGTCTCTTCTTTACATAGTCAAATTCTTTTGATTTTTTTACTTGTTCGACTTTAAAATGAGATAGATCTATGCAAAAGCCAGCGATTTTTGAAACATCAACCGTCTGAGAAAGATAGTCATCTGTGTCCATTTCTAAATAGAGCTTGTCGTGATAGCCTTGCCATTTACCAAGGTGCTTGAAGTGATCCTCGTGAATGGTGAAATATTTTGATTCAAAATTCTTTTCTAAAAAAATTAATTCGTCTTTCTCAACATCATCTCTGATATGAACTAAAAGTAATTTTTCAATCTTGCTTTCAAGAAGAGCTTTGTATATATAATCTCTCTCTTTTCTCTCATAGCATTCAATAAAGAGAGCCGCTTCCTTGATATCGTACGACTCTATCTCTTCAAGTTTGCTGACCCATTCCTTTCTTGTCTGCCCTGTTATACCAACAAATATCTTTTTTAAATAATCAGCTTGATTCATCTTGTAATATTTCTTTAGCTTTTTTCAAGAAAGTTAAATCCCTTTTTTGAATGAATAATCCCGCATAGCTTTTTGGTTCGTCCTTCTCAATCCTTTTTATCGCTTCGTTTAAAGTAAGCCAAACAACTCTGAATCCTTGTCCTTTTTCTTTTTCAGTAAGTTCTGGCTCGCCTTTCGATATAATTTTACCTAAATAGCAGTACGACTCTTGTCTTAAATTCCATTTTGATCGGAACTCAACTATCTTACCAACTTCTCTCTCTATTTCAATTAAGCTCCCTGTCTCCTCTTTCACTTCTCTGATTAATGCCTCTTCCCTGGTTTCATTGTCATCAATGCCTCCACCAGGAAGTTTGTGATAATTGTCTTGAGCAACAAAGAGAATTGGTATTAAGCCTTCTTTATCGAAGAGAACAGCTCTCGATGCTCTTCTCTCTTTTATCTCTGCCCGATCTTTTATCTCTTCTGTGGCAATCTCTTTTAATAATCTCATTTTATAATTAATTTATTTTAAAAGCAGTTTGCTAGTAAAAAAACTTATCAAAAAGACAAAGGTGGCATTACCTAATAAGACAGCTATAAATATATTTCTAAAATTGGTCTTTCCTAATCCCAGAGCAATCATCAAGATATCTTGAGGTAATGGGGTTAAGGCTGTGTAAGCGTAAGCTACTAACGGCGTTATCCAATAAGGCTTATTCTGCAACCACAAAGAAGCGATCTTTAATTGGCGGCCCATAAAACTCCTCGCCAAGGACCTCCCTTGATATCCCAAGACAAAGAACAATGAATCGCCAAAAGCTCGAGCTGGAGCAACAATTAAGGCCAATAGAAATAGATTATATTCGCCAGAGGCGACTAAAGTTGCAAGCATTGCATAAAAAGGAGCAGATGCGAAGCCAGAGACACCGACAAGAGCTGTTAAGAAGATAAAGAGATAACCTCCTTCAATCCCTATAATTAAAACTATCTCTTCCGGTGAAAAAAAGAAAAGAGCCGTTATCCACAAAAGAAGAAACGACAAAAGAGAAATAAATTTAATGTTTTTCTTGATTAATTCCATTGTCTGATGCTATGACAAGGCAGATATCAGTCTCTCTAGGCAAGCAATTAATTTATATTCTTCTTCGTTTAAATTCTATTAATTACTGGCTCTCTTTTAATTGCATCCCCCATCTATGCTAAATCTTGCTCTGATTTTAGCAGAAAAAGCTATCGCTTGAAAGATTGAAACGAAATCACTCTTTAATTTTGTAATTTTCGTCTCCAATAAAGAAGATTTCACTAGACTTTG
>PWOE01000129.1 GCA_003557585.1 Candidatus Nealsoniibacteriota bacterium
AGCTCGCAAAGAATAAGCGAGCTTTTTTTTGTCTAATTTTTGTGATATTCTATACAGGCAAACAATTAAATGAAACTAGAAAAGATAAAGAACAAGAAGATATTAGTTCTTGGTCTCGGTAAAGAGGGGATTGATGTTTTGAAATTTCTTAAGACTCTTTTTCCTGAAAAAGAGATATCGGCGGGGGATATAGATAAGAAGATTAAAAGAGATGTGTCAAAAGTTAAATACTATTTAGGAGATGATTATTTAAAGAATATCAAGAGATATAACTTGATAATAAAATCACCTGGTATTCCTTTGCATCAGATATCACCCCTAGTTAAAAAGGGGACTGTTGTAACTTCAGCAACTGATATCTTTTTAAATAATTGCGAGGGTTTAGTTATAGGAATAACCGGAACGAAAGGAAAAAGCACCACAGCAACTATCATATATAATATTCTAAAGAAATCTGGATTCAAAGCCGAGCTAATCGGCAACATTGGCAAACCGATGTTAAGCTATCTCTTGAAAGATAATCCATCAAAAATATATATTTGCGAGCTCTCAAGTTTTCAGCTGGCAAGCGTTACCAAAAGCCCTCAAATCGCCATTCTTTTAAATATCTTTAAAGACCATTTAGATCATCACAAGAATTTCAAAGAATATCTTGAATGCAAGAAAAATATCTTTAGATATCAATCAAAAGATGATTTTCTTCTTTTCAATGAAAAAGATTCCTTGGTTAAAAAGATGGTTAAAGGTGTAAAGCCAGAAAAGATAGCTTTTAGTGGTAGAGAGGAGCTCTTTGAAGCAATCAGCAGTCTTTTTAAAATTCCTTTAAGTATAGTCGATAAAGAAGTGCAAGAGTTCAAGAATTTGCCTAATCGATTGGAGTTTGTTGGTCGTTACAATGGAATCTCTTTCTATAATGACTCGGCAGCGACTATCCCAGAAGCAACCATTAATGCCATCTCTCTTTTGGGAGATGATTTAGAGACTTTAATTGTTGGTGGAGTCGATAAGGGATTTGATTTCAAGGAATTAAGAAAAAGAATCTCGCAAAGCAGAATCAAGAATCTAATCTGCTTTCCAGAGACTGGTCCTGTAATTGCCCGAGGTCTATCTGAAAGGATTAATAAGTTTTATGTTGACAAGATGAGTGATGCCGTTGATCTTGCTTATCAAAAAACTGGCAAAAAAAAGATATCTGTTTTGTCGCCAGGAGCTTCAAGTTTTAATCTTTTTAAAAATTATAAAGAGAGAGGAAATATCTTCAAGAGATGCGTAAAAAAATTCTCCAAAAAATAGAGATAAAGAAATCGACTGTCAGTTATCTTTTAATCTCTTCTGTCGGCTTTCTTTTAGCCATCGGCTTTGTTGCTATTGCCAGCGTCTCTTCAGGAGTATCTCAAGAAGTCTTTGGCACTCCTTACTATTACTTGTCTCGTCATCTTATATATATAATTATCGGCTTAATATTAGGCTACGCCGCTTTTAGAGTTAACCTTGATTTAATCAGGAGATATTCTCCTCTTTTCCTTGTTGTAAATATATTTTTGTTAATCGCAGTTTCAATTATCGGTTTTTCAGCCGGAGGAGCGACTCGTTGGCTTATTTTGGGTCCAGTTATGATCCAACCAGCAGAGTTTATAAAGCTGACTTTTATTCTCTATTTTTCCCTCTGGCTTTCACAGATGCCAGAAAAAAGAGTCAGAAAGAAAAAGAAAAGTTCGAATAAATTAGCTTGGGGTTTACTCTCTTGCTTGGCCTTTCTTTCTATCTCTATATTCTTCTTATACAATCAGCCAGATGCTAGCAATCTAGTTATTCTTTTCTTGGTTGCCGCCATTCTCTATTTTATTTCAGGAACACCTATCTGGCATAGCATCTTAGCTGTTGCCTTGGGTATTGCCGGTTTTTTAGGACTAATTATCTTTGCTCCTTATAGGACTAGCAGGATAAGTGTTTTTTTAAATCCTGACTTAGATCCAATGGGCATCGGCTATCAGATGAAACAAGTCTCTATCGCCATAGGTTCGGGTGGTCTCTTTGGCCTTGGCCTTGGTATGAGCAAACAGAAACTCGGCTTTTTACCAGAACCAATGACTGATGCAATATTCGCCATCTTTAATGAAGAGGCCGGTTTTTTGGGTGGCGCTCTTATAGTCGTTCTTTTTATAGCTTTCTTGTGGGCTGGTATAATGATTGCCAAAAATTCTTCTGATAAATTCTCTGCACTAGTTGCCGGAGGTATAACTTTCTGGATTATTATTCAAGCTTTTGTTAATATAGGAGCAATGGTACGAGTCTTTCCTTTAACAGGAGTTGCTTTGCCATTTATAAGTTATGGTGGCTCTCATCTTGTTATAGAGATGATAGCTGTCGGAATATTGGCTAATATAGCAAAAAATAAATTAGAGGCGAAATAAAATGAAAATCTTATTCGCGGGTGGAGGCACAGGCGGACACATCTTTCCAATTATTGCCATCGCCCGAGAAATAAAAAATTCATCTCCTGACGCTGACCTATACTTTATAGGCCCTAGAGACGAGGAATCTAAGCATCTTCTTGAAAAAGAAGGGATTAAGGTTAAGAATATATTCACCGGAAAGATGAGGAGATATTCTGGAGGAATCGTTTTTATTCAAAACTTGGTTGATTTGGCTTTTAAAATTCCCCTAGGTATCATTCAATCTTTTTTTTACATATTCTTTCTTTCTCCAGATTTGATTTTCAGTAAAGGAGGTCATGGAGCATTGCCTGCAATAATATCTGCAAAGATACTTCAAACCCCTCTCTTTATTCATGAATCCGATATCAATCCCGGGCTAGTTAATAAGAGATTCTCTAGTTATGCCTTAGAGATATTTACCTCTTTTCCTGAAACCAAAGACCTTCCGATTGAAAAGATGATACTGGTTGGAAATCCAATCAGGAAATCAATTATTGAAAAAGTTGAAGAGGAAGAGATAAAGAAAGAACTCGGCATCAACAAAACAAAACCGACAATACTTTTTCTTGGTGGATCTCAGGGAAGTGAAAGAATAAATGACCTAGCCCTCTCAATTATGCCACAAATTTTGCCAGAATTTCAGGTAATTCATCAGTGCGGAATTAAGAATTCCAAAGAGATTATCATTCAAACTGAGTTCTTGATAAGCAAAGAATTAAAAAAGAATTATCATTTAATTCCATTTTTAACTGAAAATCAATTAAGATCCGCTTATCAGGCGGCTGATCTCATCGTTAGTCGTGCCGGATCAGGAAGCATCTTTGAGATTGCTGCTGCAGGCAAGCCGAGCATCTTGATTCCTCTATCTGAATCAGCTCAGAATCATCAGTTAGAGAATGCTTATTTCTATTCAGAAACTGGAGCTGCTATAGTCATTGAGGAAGAGAATGTAACCAATCATCTATTTACCAAAGAGATATCGAATCTTTTAAAAAGCAACAAAAGATTAAATGAGATGGCTCAAAGTGCCAAAAACTTTTCTCGACCAAGGTCAGCTGAAATAATAGCTGAATATATTATCGAGTTTTTAGATTAATTAATAAATTATAAAATGGGAAATTTACAAATAATAATCCTTCTTATATATCTAGCTATCTTGCTTTCTCCTATCATATATACATCTTTTGCATTTATGTCTTTAGCTAAAAAGACAGGTACAGAAAAACCCTGGCTTGCTTTTATACCGATTGCCAAAATCTATTTAGTTAGCAAAATTGCACAGATGTCTTCGTGGCCGATGCTACTACTTTTAATTATAGTGCCGTCATTTTTCTTGATCTACTTTCCATGGGCTGCCCCATTAACTCTTGTTGCTCTGATATCTGGTCTTATCTTTTTTATCTTTACATTAATTTGGGAATGGAAAGTCTTTGAGCGTGTTGGTTGTCCTGGTTGGTGGGTGTTAACTTTCTTTATTCCTATAGTCGGTCCCATTGTTTATTTTGTACTGCTTGGCATAGCCGCCTGGGGCAAGAACAAAAAAGATATTTGCAAAGAGATTAATCATGACTCCTAAAGAAAAATTAAATCTTATCTCGGCTGGAGAGGTTAGAGTTAGATTCGCTCCATCACCAACCGGTTCTCTGCACGTTGGCAGTGCCAGAGTCGCTCTTTTCAATTATCTTTTCGCTAAACAAAACAACGGTTCATTTGTTTTAAGAATAGAGGATACAGACAAAGAAAGGTCTTCTTCTGAATTTGAAAAAGATATACTTAATGGCCTCTCTTGGCTCGGCATGAATTGGGATGAAGGACCAAAGAATGGTGATTATATCGGAGATTTTGGTCCATATCGACAAAGCGAAAAATCGAGCTATAAAAAGCATATTGAGAAGTTGATAAAAGACGATAGAGCCTATCACTGTTTTTGCTCTCAAGAAGAGGTTGAGGCTGAGAGACAGTATTTAATGGCAAGAGGCGAGGCGCCCAGATATAATGGAAAGTGCTCTCAGCTAAGAACTGAAGAGACAGAAGAGATGATTAAGAAGGGTAAAAAGTCTGTAATAAGATTGAGAGTTCCATTAAAAAAGGTGAAATTCAAAGATATCGTTAGAAAAGAGGTGGAGTTTGATTCAAAGATAATGGGTGATATTGTAATTGCCAAAGATTTAGAAACTCCTTTATACAATTTAGCTGTGGTCATCGATGACTATGAAATGAAGATATCGCATGTCATAAGAGGAGAAGACCATATATCAAACACCCCAAAACAGATATTGATAGCCGAAGCTCTCGATCTTCCAATCCCTGAATATGCTCATCTACCGCTTGTCTTAGCTCCCGACAAAAGCAAATTAAGTAAAAGACATGGAGCCGTATCTGTAACTGAATACAAGGAAGAAGGCTATCTGCCTGAATCAATCATTAATTTCTTGGCATTATTGGGCTGGAATCCAGGCACTGACCGTGAAATATACTCAATAAATCACTTGATTAAAGACTTTTCTTTGGAAAGGGTGCAAAAGTCTGGAGCGATATTTAACGTCAAAAAGTTAGACTTTATAAATGGATTCTACATCCGTCAAAAGAATATCGATGATTTAACCCAAATCTGCATCCCTTATCTTGTCAAATCTAATTTAATTTCCAAAGATGACTCAGGTAATTATAGGGCAGGGGACTCACAAAGAGAGATTAGTCTAGATTTCATTAAAAAAGCAATCTCTTTAAATCAAGAGAGATTAAAAAAAGTTTCAGAAATATCAGAGTTTACAGATTTCTTTTTTCAAGATAATCTTAATTACAGTAAAGATCTTTTAATCTGGAAAGATTCATCAAAAGAAGAGATTGTCTCTTGTCTTGACAAAGTTTACACAATATTGTCTGAAATAAGAGATTGGCAAGAAAAAGAGATAGAGGGGAAAGTTATGCAAGAAGCTAACTCAACAGGGGACAGGGGAAAGATATTCTGGCCATTAAGGGTTGCTTTAACCGGAAAAAAGTCATCTGCTGGGCCAGCTGAAGTAGCTGAAGCTCTTGGAAAAGAGACCTCTCTTGAAAGAGTAAAAGAGGCGATACAATTATTAAAAGAATAAGATGTATAAAAAAACTATATTAATTCTTCTTTTCTTTTCTTTTCTTGTAACACCTATCTCATCTTTTGCTATTCTTGAAAGAGAGCCGCCGTCAGAGATTGATATACGAATTCCTTCAGTTAAGCCACCTCAAACAATACAAGAAGCTGAGGGTTGGGGTGTCGCTTTTTTAAACCTTCTGCCGGGACATATGGAGAAAGCTTGGTATGAGATAGTTGACCTTTGGACAAACCTCTATCACAAAGCGAAATCTTTGTGGGAGAGACATATCAAGTCTAGACTTATCTCTTTATGGAATAGCATCTGGCGAAGATCGCAACGAGAAATCGAAGAAAAAAAAGATATCTTAGTGGAAGAAATTGAAAAAGAAAAAGAAGCTGCTAAAGAAGCTGTCAAAGAAGAGGCTAAAAGAGCCAGCAAAAGTCTTTGGCAAAGAATATTGGAATCTTTGAATTTAAGATGACCCCTTGGTTGAGGGAAGTACTTGACAGGGCCATTATCCCTGTTATCATGGTCTATAGATAATGTCGCACAATGGTAGTAAAGAGACACTTATAAGCACAAAGATATGAAGAAGTCAGATACCCCTATAATCAAGCATATTCCGGACTTTCTTGATTATTGCGAAATAGAGAAAGGATTATCAAGCAATACTCAAGAAAATTATGAAAGATATTTAAAAAAGTTTATCTTTTGGTTGAAAAAGAAAAAGAAAGAAAGCTTATTACCCCACGAATTGACCGCTGACGATATCTGGCAATATAGACTCTACTTAAGTCGCTCTTTAAATAAGAAAGGAGAATCTTTAAAAAGAATAACTCAAAACTACTATTTAGTGGCCCTGAGAGCCTTTTTAAGCTATTTTACCGCCAAAGATATAATATCACTCCCGGCAGACAAGATAACCCTCCCTAAGGACGCTAAAAACGAAAAAAGTATTAAATTTCTTACCTTGGATCAGATAGAAAAGCTTTTAACTTCTCCTGATATAAAGAAAGAGGAAGGTCTCAGAGATAGAGCTATCCTCGAATCTCTCTTTTCAACCGGATTAAGAATAGCTGAGCTGGTATCTTTAAATAGAGATCAATTTGGAGATATAAAAAATAAGAATGATTTAGAGATTGCCATTATCGGTAAAGGTAATCGCCCTAGGACGATATACTTTTCTGAAAGATCCCTTCACTGGATTAAAGAATATCTTGAAAAAAGAAAGGATATTGAAAAACCTCTATTTATCAACTACAGAGCCAGAAAAGATTCTGACAGACGCTTAACATCAAGATCTATGGAAAGATTGGTTAAGAATTACGCAATTAAGGCTGGCGTGCCCATCTTCACTACGCCACATACTTTAAGACATTCTTATGCCACCGATCTTTTATCTCAAGGTGTTGATTTGCGCACGATTCAAGAACTTTTGGGACATAGAAGTATCGCAACCACTCAAGTATATACCCACGTAACAAATAAAAGATTGCGAGATATTCATCGCAAGTTTCACGGAGGCGGTAAATTAAAACCTTAGCCTATTTGCCAAATCTTCTTTGGCGTTTTTGATAATGGTTCAAGGCTTTATCAAAATCTTTTTCAGTGAATTCTGGCCAATACTTATCCAAGAAAAATAGCTCTGCGTAAGCCGACTGCCAGATAAAGAAATTAGAAAGTCTCTTTTCTTTACCAGTTCGAATAATCAAATCTATATTTGGTATAGATAATCTTTTTTCTATATATTTTTCGGTTATCTTTCTGGGGGAAACCGATTCTTTCAGCATCTCTTTGACCACTTCAACTATCTCCATTCGACCACCATAGCTTAGAGCGGCATTTAAAACCATCTCTCTGTTGTCTTTAGTCGACTCTTCTATCTTGTTGATAATCTTATTGATCTTTGTTGAGACTTTTTTTCTCTCCCCCACTATTTTAACTCTTATCTTTTTGAAGAGTTTATTTTCTTTGTTTTTATCAAATTCTTTATCAAAAAACTCTTCGATTAATCCCATGAGAAAATTGACTTCTTCTTTCGGCCTTTTCCAATTTTCTGTAGAAAAGATAAAAAGTGTTAAAATCCCCACTCCTCTCTTGTGGGCATGCTCTATTATTTTACGAGTCACTTCTAATCCTTTCTTGTGACCCTCTTGATGGCTTAAGCCTTTTTCTTTGGCCCACCTTCTGTTGCCATCAAGAATTATCCCTATATGGCAATTCTTCATTGTCGTTGCTTTCATTGATAATATCTTGAAATTTCAAATCGGGTCTTTCTTGGTTTTTAGCTATAATATAGCCAAAAGCAAATGAAAGAAAGCTTATTAAAGCGACTGCCAAGCTGATTGTTAAGTCGGCTTGATTTCTTTTGACAAATTCTACTATTTTTGATAACATGTTGTACGTTAAAAATAAAGATAATTCACTATGGCCACAGTTAAATCGAGTGGAACAACTAAATTAGGAAGAGATTCTCAGCCAAAATATCTTGGCGTTAAGCTTCATGATGGGCAACTTGCCAAGGCTGGATCTATCTTGATTAGACAGAGAGGTACTCGCTTCTTGCCTGGCGACCATGTATGTAAGGGCAATGATGACACTCTCTTTGCTTTAAAGGGCGGTATTGTTAAATTTTCAACTAAAAGAAAAACTAATTTTGACGGAAACAAGAAAGTAGTTAAAGTTGTCAATATAGTGCCGGCTAAATAGATACTCTAATCACTATAAACACGATTCATAAAATCGTGTTTTTTATTTTTGGATAGACTTTCTGATGAATTCTTTAAAGAGCGGATGAGGATTCGTTGGTCTTGATTTATATTCTGGATGAAATTGGACTCCCACAAAAAAGGGATGATTCTTTAGCTCTATTATTTCAACAAGATCTTTGTCTGGATTAACCCCAGCTATAATCATTCCCTTTTTCTCAAAGATCTCTCTGTAATCATCATTAACTTCATATCTATGTCTGTGCCTCTCTGAAATATCTTTAGTTTTATACGCCTTAGCGCTAATTGTGCCTGGAGCAAGACGACAGTCATAAGCTCCTAATCTCATCGATCCACCATATCTTTTCTCTTTGATTCTCTTTTTCTGTTCAGGCATAACATCGATCACAGGATTTTTAGTTTTTGCATTCACTTCAACTGAGTTGGCATCTTTCAAGCCGCAAACATTTCTTGCAAACTCTACAACGGCAATTTGCAAGCCAAGACACAAACCAAAAAAAGGAATCTTATTCTTTCTGCAAAATTCAACTGCTTTAATCTTGCCTTCAACTCCCCTGCTACCAAACCCACCTGGAACAATTATGCCATCAAATTCCTTCAATTCTTTGAGTTTAGATGGATCTTTTTCATATTTTTCAGCCGATAACCAAGATATCTCTGGCTTTCTTTTGAAGTGCCAAGCAGCATATTTAATTGATTCAATAACTGAGAGATACGAGTCTTTTAAAGTGAAGTCTCCTGTTTCAAAATATTTACCAACTATACCTATCTTTACTATCTTTTCAGCTCTTCTTATTTGACTAACCAATTTCCTCCATTCTTTTAAATCTTTCTTGCGTGATCGCATCTTGAACTTCTTGAGAATTCTATTACTTAAATTGTCTTCTTCAAAGTTCATTGGAATCTCATAGATTAAATCGACGTCAGGAGCTGAAATTATATCTTGAGGCTCAATATTGCAAAACATAGATATCTTTCTTTTTCTCGGTTGATCTAACGGCTTACTAGACCTACCTAGGATGATATCTG
>PWOE01000011.1 GCA_003557585.1 Candidatus Nealsoniibacteriota bacterium
CTTTTCATTCGTTAAGTTCCAAAGGAGATAGCTTAAGGAGAGAAAAAGGAGAACTGATAAAATGATTATTACAGTTTTTTGTTGTTGCATAGTCTTATTTTTATGCCGAGTTAATTCTAATATTTCTCTGGTTATTGTCAATAAGAAGAGTGCATCTCTAACATTTCTCTCTTTAACTATTTACCCTTTATCACTGCATCGACTATGCCATAACTCTTGGCCTCTTCTGATGAAAGATAAAAATCTCTGTCGATATCTTTCTCAATCTTGGTTAAGTTTTGCTTGGTATGCTTAGCTAAAATCTTATTCAATCTTTCTTTTATCTTAATAATCTGTTTAGCAGTAATCTCAATCTCTGTCGCCTGCCCTGTGGCACCACCTGCAACTTGATGCAACATTATCTGAGAGTTGGGCAAAGCAAATCTCTTACCCTTCTTACCTGAGGCCAAAATAACAGCTCCCATAGATGCTGCCAAGCCTATACAGACAGTCGATATGTCAGGCTTAACATGTTGCATCGTGTCGTAGATTGCCATACCTGCTGTCACTGAACCTCCCGGACTATTAATGTATAATTGAATCTCTTTCTTGGGATCTTGACTCGCTAGAAAAAGTAACTGAGCAATCACTAAATTAGCAACTGCATCATTTATTGGTCCAGCAAGAAAAATTATTCTCTCCTTCAAGAGGCGAGAGTAGATGTCATAAGCTCTTTCCCCTCGAGGAGATTTTTCAACTACCATTGGTATTAAGCTCATGGTTGAATGTTAAAATTTTAATTAATTATCTTCTTCTTTTATTTCTTCTTTGTCTTCTTTGTCTAACTCTTCAGCTTCTGATTCTTCATCGCTGTCTTGAGGTGTAGCTGTCTCTTCTACCTCATCGCTCTCCAGCCCTTTAACATCTATCTTCCAGCCTGTTAATTTCGCTGCCAAACGCACATTCTGTCCGTCTTTACCGATAGAAAGAGAGAGTTGGTCATCGGGCACAATAGCTAGAGCTTTGCTCTTGTCTACAAGCTTAACTTCAATGATCTTAGCTGGCGATAGAGCATTGGCAATAAATTCTTGGGGGTCATCAGAATATTCTACAATATCAATCTTCTCACCATTTAGTTCTGAGATTACAGCTGAAACTCTAGTTCCTTTTTGGCCAACAACAGCTCCTATCGGATCGATACCCTCTGCTTCGGAATAGACAGCAACTTTTGATCTGCTACCTGCTTCACGAGCAATAGCTTTAATCTCTACTGAACCAGCAGAAACTTCAGGAGCTTCTAACTCAAAAAGCTTAGAAACAAGCTTGGGATAATTTCTTGAAAGAAAGATCATCGGTCCTCTAGGAGTATCTTCAACTTTAAGGATATATACTTTCAATCTGTGTCCTGGGCGATAATTCTCTTGAGGAACCTGGTCTTCTTTGCTGATAACACCTAAGGTTTTGCCGATATCAACAAAGATGTTGGAGCCTTCTATTCTTTGCACTATGCCTGGAACTATCTCACCCTCTTTTGATTTATATTCCTCCAAGACAGAATCTCTTTCCACCTCTTTTATCTTTTGAAGAATAACTTGTTTTGCAGTCTGAGCTGCAATTCTGCCAAAATCTTCTTTCTCTTTAAGAGGAATCTCTATCTCTTCACCAACTTTTGCCTCGGAGTTGTCCTTGAGAGCATCTTCTATCATAGTGTGTCTCTCTGGATTGAATCTGACTTTTCTATCCTCGTCATCACTTTTAATCTCTTTGCTGTTCTTTAACTCCTCTATCTCTTCTTCGGTCAATATCATTGAGTCATCAACAATCGTCTTTATCTGCCAAAACTTGAGATCTCCTGTCTTGGAATCCATCTCTGCTTTTATAATCTGACCTTTCTCACCATACTCTTTCTTGTAAGCCGCGGCGATGGCTGATTCTATCACTTCCATTATCTTTTTTTTAGGAATCTCTTTCTCCTCGGCCAACTGAGTTATCGCTGACATAAAGTTTTTTAAATCCATATTTTTTGTTACTTAAGTAAAAAATAAATCCGTCTTCCAACGGATAAAGCAGTCCTTAATCTTGATATAAAGGATACCAAAAGAGTAATTCAATGTCAAATAGTTAAAGGTTCTCTAAGCTTTCTTCTAGCTCTTTGAACATCTCTTCTTCTGCCTCCATCTCTGAGTCCAACAAGTCAAGCTCTCTTTCAATCTCTTCTTCACTGTCTGAAGGAGCAATCTCATCTAGAAGGTCGAGCTCTTCAACTGGAATCTCGTCAATCTCAGTTGCCTCTTCGGAATCTCGGCTGGTGGCAAAGACTAGAATTAAAGAGACAAGAGCGATGAGGGCAACCGCTATAATTATTATCTTTTTGTTTTGTGCCATCTTTATAAATTACTTAAAATTGAAAAAATGCTTCTAATTCTTTCTCTTAAAGGATCGATGAATTCTTCCCTGATCTCTCTGTGATCGTTCCTCAGTTCCTCCATCGTTATTCGAAAATCTTCTCTCGTTGTCTCTTCTGATTGTAGATCGACGATGTAAACTTTGCTTTTTTGAGCAATAATTACCTCTCTTACTTGATCGATCTCTCCTTTAAGAAAATCGATTTCGCCGTAAAAGTAGTCTGAGTCTTCTTCGTCTAAATCTTCTACAAGTGCAACTCTTGACTCTATCTTGCTAAGAATAAGCTCCAAGGCATCAAGGTAACCGATATATCTGTTAGATAAATTTTCATTGAGTCTTTCTATATTTTGTGCTAAGACTTCGGCTCTTGTTCTGCGAGCCTCATCTCTTATCAAGTCGAGTCGTTCTTGAAATCTCTCTCTTCTTTCTTGAGCCACGGAAAGAGCTTCTTGCTTCATCTCACCAGCTCTTTCTTGGGTGGCAACTGTCCTCTCTCTTATCTCTTGGGTTAATTGATCTCTTTTCTCAGAGAAATTAATCGTTTCTCTAATTGTTTCTCTTGCTTGATTGGGAACTCTTTCTGGTAACTCTCTAATTCCAATCCCGTCGTCATTATCTTCATCTTCTTGGTCATTTAATGGAAGGGGAGTTACTTCAGGTAATTCTTGTATCTGTATCTCTACTTCTCGCCTTGCCCCTGTCTCTGCCAAAAGAAGACCTGGCAAAAGAAAGGCAGCAATCACGAATAGTATTATTATCTTTTTATGCATCTTTTTATCTATTTAATAATCTGTGTCTATCGTATCACGCAACCCTGCTCAAAAGCAAGCCTATTTAACCCAATATCTCTTCTTGATCTCTTTTTCTTTTTTTGCCTCTAATTCACCAACATTATCTTTGCTTTTTTGAGCAAGACGAGAAATCTTTTCATCTGGCAAAGAAGCGATCTCTTTAGCTCTTTTTTTAAGGTTACTCAAGCTATTCTCTGAAGGATTGTCTAAAACGATACCCAGTAAAGCTTCTAAAATCCAGCCAACCTTTTTGCTAGGAGGAATATCTAATATCTTCATGATATCATCACCTTTTATCTCAAGCATACCAACAGAGATGGCATCCTGAGATGTCTTGTCAATTAGATATCTTAGATGTCTCAGTTTATAAGGTTCAGCTTTGGGCACTCCTGAACCGATCCTATCACAGCTTCTCAGTTGCAAAAGCTCATCTATACTATCTTTACCAACCTGACGCACCAATCTTCTAACAGAACTTTCAGAAACTTCGCCAACGTTGTAATAGAAAAGATGGTATCTTATCAATTTAACTATCTTCTTTGTCTCCTCTTTAGAGAACTTTAATCGTTCCAATATCTTTTGAGCCATTCGTGCACCAACAACCTCATGACCATGGAAAGTTGCATCCTTGCCTTTACCTCTCTTTGTTTTTGGCTTAGCTATATCATGCAAAAGAGCAGCCAACCTAACTTCTTTGCTGAAGTCTTTTTTAGCCGCATAATCCAAAGAGAGGAGATTGTGTTTATAGCAATCATATATATGATGCTTGCTTTGCTCTACACCATAACCATCTTCCAATTCAGGAACAATATATCTCAGAAGCTTCATCTCTCTTAAAGATTCTACTCCTTGAGCGGCTCTTGTGTCCATAATAATCTTAACAAACTCATCTCTTATTCTTTCTTGAGATATCTCTTTGAGCCATTTTGATCCTTCGACAATCGCTTTTTCTGTCTCTTTCTCTATCTTGAAAGAGAGAGTAGTGGCGAAACGAACTGCTCGCATCATGCGTAGAGCATCTTCAGAAAATCTTTCTAGCGGTTCACCAACCGCTCTGATAGTCTTCTTCTTTAAGTCTTCTTTACCCTTGAAAGGATCGACTATCTGACATTCATCAATCTTCTTCTTCGAGTCTGCTGGCCTTATCGCAACAGCATTGACTGTGAAGTCTCTTCTTGAAAGGTCTTCTTCTATTGTTTCGGCCCAATCAACTCTCTCTGGTCGTCTTCTTTTTGTGTAAGCCGACTCCTTTCTGTATGTCGTAATCTCTACAACAGCATCAAAGTCTCTTTCTTTGTTTGAGGGTAAGACAACTCCCACTGTGCCAAAATCATTCTCATAGAAAGTTTTGAAACCTTCTTTATCAAATATCTCTTGAATCTTTTCAGGAACAAAATTTGTTGCGATATCCCAGTCCTCTGGCTTTTTGCCCATAAGACTATCTCTAACACAGCCACCAACTATATATGCTTCAGCTTGGTTCTTCTGCATTATTCTGATGACCTTCTCTACCTCTTTCGGGATATTTATCTTGACTCCTGTTTCTTTCTCTTTTTTCATCAACCTAATCTTACTTTAAAAGCTTGTTATTTTCAATTATTTAAAGTAGGATTTCATTGAGGAGAGGCACCCGTAGCTCAATTGGATAGAGCGCCTGGCTTCGGACCAGGAGGTTCTGGGTTCGAGTCCTAGCGGGTGCGCAGCCAGTTATTGAAAATTTATTAAAAATAATGTACATTAAAGGAATGAAATCCTTGTTTTCATTGAATCTTTTATTAACAATAGTCCTTGTGGGCATTCTTTTTTTTCCTTTTTTCGCTTCTGCTCAGCTCGTTCCTTGTGGTGGGCCAGATCAACCTTGCCAGCTATGCCACCTCTTTGAGATGATTGGAAGAATTGTCAATTTTGCTAGACAAGTTGCAACTCTTATCGGAATAGTCATTCTATTGGCTGCCAGTATCACATTGATGGTCTCTGCCGGTAAGCCTGATTTAATAGAAAAAGCAAAAAAGATGCTCTACACGACAGTGATTGCTCTAGTTATCATCTATTTAGGTTGGGGTATAGTTGTTCTTCTTTATACCGCTCTAGGAGCAGCAGAGAGTCCAGCTCATTGGCTTAAAGTCTGTGGATAGATAGGCCCCGTTAGCTCAGCTGGTAGAGCAGGAAGCTCTTAACTTCAAGGTCGGGGGTTCGAATCCCTCACGGGGCACAATGAAATAATTAATTATAAATTTATGCTAACAACAGAAGAAAAAGAGAAGATAATTAAAGACTACAAACTTCATGACAAAGATACTGGTTCTCCGGAAGTCCAGATTGCTATCTTAACAGAAGATATCAAGAGTCTTTTAGATCATCTTAAAAAGAACGCTAAAGACAACCACTCCAGAAGGGGTTTATTAAAGATGGTTGTTAAAAGAAAAAAACTGCTAGCTTATCTTAAAAAAGAAGACGAAAAGAGGCATGACACAATGGTTAAAAAGATCGGCCTCAAGAAGAAAAAATAAATGAATTTTAAAAATGATAAATAAGCACCCTGGGCAGAGAATAGCTGTCTTTATAGATGTTCAAAATCTTTATCACTCAGCAAAAAACATCTATAAAGCAAAGGTTAACTTTAAAGAGATTCTAAAGACTGCTGTTTCTCAGAGAAGCTTGATTCGAGCTTTTGCTTATGTCGTCAGAACAAAAACCGGAGAAGAAAAACTTTTTTTTGAAGCTTTAATTAAATTAGGTATCGAAACTCGAGTAAAAGACTTACAAGAGTTTTACGATGGTCAGAAAAAAGCCGACTGGGATGTCGGCCTTGTCATTGACGCAATAAGAATATCTCCAAGACTTGATGCTCTAATCATAGTTTCTGGAGATGGTGATTTTGTTCCTTTGGTTGAATACCTCAGGAACCAAGGCAAGAGAGTTGAAGTTTTGGCTTTCGGTAAATCGTCTTCTCACCTGCTTAAAGATGCCGCTGATGAGTTTATTGACTTGGGAAAGTCACCCAAAAAATATCTGCTTAAAAAATAAGAAAGAATTAAATTATGAAAGAATATAAGATTGATATTCAAGGCAAAGAATTAATCGTTAGCACTAAAAAGCTAGCCGAACAAGCCAATGGCAGTTTTCTTGTTCAATCTGGAGACACTGTTGTCTTGGGAACAGCCACCATGTCCAGTCAAGATCGTGACGATTTAAGCTTTTTCCCCCTTACTGTTGATTATGAAGAGAAGTTTTACGCTGCCGGAAAAGTTCGTGGTCCAAGATTTACAAGAAGAGAGGGGCGCCCTTCAGATCTAGCGATTATAACTTCAAGATTAATAGATAGAGCGATTCGTCCAAGATTTCCTAAAGATTTAAAAAGAGATGTTCAAGCAATCGCAACTTGCCTTTCATGGGACAATGAAAACGATCCTGACATTGTTGCCTTTACAGCAGTATCTCTCTCTTTGCTGGCCTCAGATATTCCTTGGCACGGCCCATTAGCAGCTATTCGTGTTGCCAAGAACGAAAACGATTTCATTATCAATCCAACTTATGAAGAGAGGGAAAAGAGTCCTTTCGATATAATCTTTGTCGGCTTCGAGAACGAAGAAAAGAAGATTATTATCAACATGATAGAAGCTGGATTAAAAGAAGTTGCTGAAGAAGACGCAATTGAAGCTCTCGCTTTTTCTGAGAAATATATCAAAGAGATTTGCGACTTTCAGAAATCAATCGCTGCTGAGATTGGCAAAGAGAAGATTGAAGTTGTTTCTCAAGAGATTGATAACAGTCTTAAAGAAGAAGTCTTAAATCTTATAAAAGATGACTTAAGAAAGGCTCTTGCTAACAACGAGAAAGAAGAGAGAAACAGGGCGACAGAAGAAGTTAAAGAAAAGCTTGAAGCTTTTCTGTCAGAGAAATATCCAGATGATAAGAGTAAAACGAAAGAAGGCTTGAGCTTCTTAGAAGAAGAGATTTCTTTGATTATTAAAGAAAATATTCTCACCAAAGAAGAGAGACCCGATGGTAGAAGGCCAGACGACTTAAGAGAGCTTGAAGCTCAAGTGAGTATCTTGCCTAGAACTCATGGCTCAGCTCTATTCGCCCGAGGACAGACAAGATCTTTGTCTATTTTAACTTTAGGAGCTCCTGGAGACTCTCAATTACTAGAAGGAATGGAATCAATTGGCGAAAAAAGGTTTTTGCATCATTACAATTTTCCTCCTTACTCTGTCGGTGAGGTTAGGCCGATGAGAGGCCCGAGCAGAAGAGACATCGGTCACGGAACTTTGGCTGAGAAGGCTCTTGTTCCAGTAGTGCCAACCTTTGAAAATTTCCCCTATACAATTAGAATTGTCTCTGAAATCGTTTCATCAAATGGATCGACATCAATGGCAGCAGTCTCTTCTTCTTCTCTTTCTTTGATGGATGCTGGAATACCAATCAAGGCACCAGTTGCTGGAATATCTCTCGGTATCATTGAGGGTAAAGATGATTACAAGATATTAACTGATATCCAAGGAATTGAAGATCACAACGGTGGTATGGACTTAAAGGTTGCTGGCACCCGAGATGGGCTAACAGCCATGCAGATGGATGTTAAGATAGATGGATTAACAAAAGAAGTCTTGAAAGAAGCTATGCTCAAAGGCAAAGAGGCTCGTCTCAAGATATTAGACAAGATAGAAAGTGTTCTCGCTAAGCCAAGAGAAAGCCTTTCTCCTTTTGCACCACGAGTCATCTCTTTTGAGATTAACCCCGACAAGATAAGAGAGGTTATCGGTCCCGGAGGTAAGGTGATTAATGAAATTATTGGTGAAACTGGAGCATCTATAGACATACAAGACTCTGGTCTTGTCTTTGTCACCTCTGATAAAGAGGAAGATGCCCTTAAGGCAGTTGAATGGATAAAAAACATCACTAGAGAGGTTGAGGTTGGAGAGATTTTTCAAGGCAAGGTAAAGAGGATTATGGATTTCGGTTGTTTTGTAGAGATTTTACCCGGCCAAGAAGGCTTAGTTCATGTCTCAAAGCTTGCCGATCATCATGTCAAAAAAGTTAGCGATGTTGTCAGTGTTGGAGATGTAATTCCAGTTAAGGTTGTCGAGATTGATGACCAAGGCAGAATAAATCTATCTCTTAAAGACGCTAAAAATCAAGAAAAGAGATAGCAACTCTATACAGCTGAATAGAGTTATTGTAAAATGCCTTACAAGAGCTAATTCTTAGATAAAGTATGGATATTGAGGAGATGAAAATAAAAGAAGACGGCACTTCTCAGGAAAAGACTGAGGAGATTAAGACAATGGAGAAAGACATTGCCCGTCTTGAGGGTAAAGAAGTTAAGAAATCTCCTGATTTCAAAGAAAAAACTCCCAAGAAAGAAGAAGTTAAAGAAGAAAAAGATCCACTAAGAGAAGAAAAAGTTAAAAAGTTTATCAAAGAGATAGAAGAATCTAAAAGAAAAAAAGCTGAAGCTATAAAAAAAGGGAAGGAAGTGAAAAAAGATTCTCCTGAAGAAGCCGACTTCTTCAATATATCTCTCTCTGTTAACCCTAAAGAAGGCGGCACGGTTGAGGGTGGTGGAAAATACAAGCAAAACTCGACTGTAAAGATAACTGCCAAAGCAAACGAGAAATATAACTTTGTTAACTGGACTGAAGATGGCTCTCTTGTTGCAGACCAAGAAACTCATGCTTTTATCGCTAAGAAAGACTCTTCTTTAATAGCGAGTTTCAAAGAGATTCAGGAGAAACCTGAAGAGAAGGAAACTTTGAAAGAAGAAGCTGTTATTAAAGAAGAAAAACCTGAGGAGAAAGAAGAAAAAGCTAAAAGCTTAGAAGAAGAGAAGCGGGAAAGGGAAGCAAAAAAAGAGCAAGAAGAAGAAGAGAAGAAGAGAAGAGAAGAAGAAAGACAAGAAAGAGAAAGAAAAGAACAAGAACAAAGAGAAGAAGAAGAGAAGAAGAAAAGAGAAGAAGAAGAGAAGAAGAGAAGAGAAGAAGAAGAGAAGAAGAGAAGAGAAGAAGAAGAGAAGAAGA
>PWOE01000099.1 GCA_003557585.1 Candidatus Nealsoniibacteriota bacterium
CATTCCAGAAAATTAGCAATCTTTTTTCTTGATTCATCTATAGCGAAAAGGGACTTCTGACCCAAAGAATAGATGGATGATGGATTGCCATAACTTGAACTGAAATATTCTTCCATTTTATTGAAAACTTTTCTATCAACTGGCGTAGTGGAAGAATAGTCCAGATAAATTGATTTTTTCATCTTGTTTAATCGATTAAACTCTTTAATGTAATTGAATCTATCGTCTTCTGTAAAGACTTTTGTATCTTGTCCCAAGCAGTTATTGTCAGACAATTGCTCCTTCGACTGCATTTCTTGGGTCCGATACAGTCTACTAAATTAATCTCTCCTTCTAATATTCTCAAGACTTGGCCAACTTTTATCTTGGCTGCACTTTTAGAAAGAGTGTAGCCTCCCTGAGAACCTTTTTTTGACTTGAGCAAACCTCCTTTTTCTAATTTAGAAAAGATCTTTTCTAAATAATCAAAAGGAATATTCTCTGCCTCAGAGACCATCCTCAAAGAAGAAAATTCTTTGTCTCTTTGGGCAAGATAGACCAGAGAGCGTAGTCCGTATTGTGATTTCTTTGATATTTTCATTGTTATTAAACACCGACCATTATGGTCGGTATTACTATAGCAAAAAGAGGAAGGAATTGTCAATTATCTATTTTTGAGTAGAATAAAGACAAGCCGGGGTGGTGAAATTGGTAAACACAGTAGATTCAAAATCTGCCGCTCTTACGGGCTTGCGGGTTCAAGTCCCGCCCCCGGCACAATGAAACCTTGCTTAAGCAAGGTTTTTTATATAAAGACCAGATTATAAGTCCTGACAAAAGGCCAATCAAGATGCCAGTAATAATATCTAGTGGCCAGTGAACTCCTGCCGCAACTCTTGATAATCCAATCAATAAGCTAGCTGCAAGGAAAATTGAGCCAAGTTTTTTGTTATGTAGAAAAAGAATAATTGATAAAGCGAAAAAGAAGGCTGTGTGACCTGACGGCAAAGATGCTGTTGCCTCGTGGCTAATTAGTTGTGTCACCTCTTGCACAACAAATGGTCTCGGTTTTTGATAAAAGAATCTTATCAATTCAACTAAAGCAAATCGAGCAAAAAAGGCAGAGACCAAAGAGGCAACAAATATATTCTTATTCCTTTGAAAATTAGTTGCTAGAAAAATAAATAAGCAGATTATTAAAAGGTATCCTAGATATTTCGCAAAAAAAATAAAGAGAAAATCAACTAGTTCATTTCTAGAAGCAAGACTGTTTATTAAATCAAAGAGATAAAGATCAAGTCTCATTTAGCTTGATAAGATTTTCAATTAAACAAGCAGAAGTGATTGGCCCTACTCCCCCAGGAACTGGAGTATAAAATGACGCTTTCTTGTAAACAGATTTATCAAAATCACCTTTAATAGAATTATCTTTTGAAACTGAGCCAGCATCTATCGCAAAAACTCCTTTCTTTACATCGCTTGATTTAATCAACCCTTCTTTGCCAACCCCTGAAATGACGATGTCAGAGCGACTAAGCTCTTTCTTGTCTCTGCTAAACTCATTCAGTATTGTCACTGTCGCCTTATTAGCCATTAGCCAAATAGTTAATGGCTTGCCAACAAGTTTACCCGAACCGACAACTGCGACCTTCTTTCCTTTAAGAGATATCTCTTTCTCTTTTAGTATATATCTAACTGCACCAACCACTGGAGGCAAGACGGAGAAATCGCCAGCATAATATCTCCCCAATCTCACTTCTGATAATATATCGATATCTTTTTCTTGAGGAACTAGATTCAACATCTCTTGCTCTAGCTCTCTTGGAAATGGAGTTGGTAGCTGAATAATGGTTCCTGATGATTCTCTTGATATCTCAACAATCTTTTTGGCAAAATCTTCTTGATCGATCTTTTTGGAAAACTTAAAAAGCGAGAAATCAACCCCTGACTCAAAAGCGACCTTCTCTTTCTGAGAAATGTAGGATAGAGAAGTCTTGTTGTCGCCTAACAAGATAACCGACAACTTAAGCTTCAGCTTTTTTTGCTCAACTTTTTTTCTGTTTTGAATCGTAATCTTGTTGGCTATCTTGATGCCATCTATTATTTCAAACATCTTTTAAGGAATTAGAAATTTATTGCAGAGACTCTTAACTTCTTTCTTAATTCTGTTGCAAGCTCTAACATCTCTCTCTTTTATTGTTTGAGATATCCAATTACCAATCATATGCATCTCTTTTTCTTTCATTCCCCTGGTAGTTATTGCTGGTGTTCCTAATCTAATTCCTGACGGATTAAATGGTGGATTAGGATCAAAGGGAATCGCATTCTTGTTAACGGTGATGCCTGATTTATCTAATAAGTCCTGTGCTTCTTGGCCAGTGACTTCTTTGTTCCTTAAATCGATTAATAAGAGATGATTATCAGTTCCTCCTGTAACAATTGAAAAGTTTTCTTTTTTCAAAGTCTCTGCTAAAGCTTTAGCATTTTTTACAACCTGATAGCCATATATCTTGAAAGATGGCTTAGCTGCCTCTTTCAAAGCGACTGCTATGCCCGCTATCTGATGTTCATGAGGTCCCCCTTGGAGACCAGGAATTATCGCCTTGTTTATCTTTGATGGTAATTTGGGGTCTTTCTTTATTCCTTTCTTGGTTACCATAACAAGACCACCTCTTGGTCCTCTCAATGTCTTGTGAGTTGTTGTCGTTATAACATCAACATAAGGAACTGGGCTGGGGTGAACTCCAGCGATGACGAGGCCAGCAATGTGTGCAATATCTGCACAAAGATAAGCATCGACAGAATCGGCTATCTCTTTGAACTTTTTCCAATTGATAATTCTTGAATAGGCAGTTGCTCCAGCCCAAATCATTTTTGGCTTTTCTTTCTTAGCGATTTTGGCAACTTGATCATAATCAATTCTATTGCTCCCCTTATCAACTCCATAAGAGACTGAATTGTAGTATTTTCCCGAAAAATTGACTTTCCAACCGTGAGTTAGGTGGCCACCAGCTGAAAGATCCATGCCCATAACTTTGTCTCTAAGATTCAAAAGGGCGAAATAGACAGATTGGTTGGCAGGAGATCCAGAGTATGGCTGAACATTAACATAAGGAACATTGAAGACCTTTTGAGCTCGCTCTTGGCACAAAATTTCAATCTTATCTATTATCTCATTGCCACCATAATATCTTTTGCCAGGATATCCTTCGGCATATTTATCATTAAGTATAGAGCTCAACGGCTCTAATGCTTCTGGAAAAGTGTGATTCTCCGAAGGGATCATCTCTAGACCATCTTGCCTTCTCTTTCTCTCTTCTTTTATCAGATTATATATTTGTAAATCTTTTTTCTTGAGATTTCTCATTATATCTATAAATTTATTTGATATTTTTCATGGCTAGTCTTATCGCTCCGTAGACTGGACTAGTAACTACAATTAATATCTTCGCTTGAGGAATTCTTTTTTTAATCTCTCTTTTAAAGAGGTTTCTTAATGTTCCAGATTTAAACATTCCACCAACAACGACCAAAGGAAATTCTTTTTTGAAATTCAATTCACGAGCAACCGTTTCCACTGATTTAACGATCTCTCTGGCTGCTTCCTGCATAATTTTCTTGGCCTCTTTGTCTTTCTTGTTGGCCACAAAATCAACTACCAAAGAGAAAAGAGCTAGCTCTCTTGCGGTATTACTTTGATAAACCCTTCTATTTAAATCATCGATGTCTTTTATCTTGAATTCTTTTATTAGATGGTCGGCAATCTTTGATTCTTTAATCCTACCATCCATCTTCTTTAAAGTTATCTGATAGGCTTTCTGCCCAACAGATGATGCTGAGCCTTCATCAGCAAGCCAGCCCCAACCACCTGCTTTAACGTCTCTCTTCTTTTTCCAGCCTCTAGCGACTGAGCCAGTGCCAGCGATAACGACAATTCCTTCTTTTTCTTTGCTTCCTGAAGCGAAAGCGATCTTTTGATCACTTTCAAGAATAATCTTGTCTCTTTTCTTGGCTAGCTCTCTGTTTAGTTTAAATAGCTCTCTGAGAAACTCTTTTTTCTTGCTCTTGTACTCTTCTTCTATGGCAGCTAAACCGATACAAAGAGAGACTATCTCTCTCTGTTTCGTCTTGCCGAGAGATCTCTTTATCGCTTCATTAACAGAAAAAGCTGCATCTTTAATGCTCGAGTTTCTTGGATTGGCTGACCCAGACAAACCCTTGCCTAAAATGTTGCCATCTAAATCGACAACCCAGCTTTCAGTCTTGGTGCCACCGCCATCAACGCCAATAATTATCTTTTTCTTCATTGTATAACTAATTGATTTTCTTCATCATTTCTTTTAACTAAAGAGTGGGGCTTTATTCTGGTTCCCGGATTAACAAGAACTCCTGGCATTAACGAAGAATTAACTCCAATTTCTGTTTTTTCGCCAACGACAGAACCGAACTTAATTCTCTCGGTATCAACCTTTTTCCCTTTAACTATGGCAAAGACATGTTTCTTATCAAATCTCAAATTGGCCAATATTGTACCTGCCCCGATGTTGCAATAATCATCGATTATCGAGTCACCGATATAGCTTAAATGGCGAATATTAACTTTGTCGCCTATGATCGAATTTTTGATTTCAACTCCAGAACCTATCTGGCTTTCTTCTCCAATTATTGTCTTGGGGCGTATAACTGCATTAGGTCCAATTAAAGCTCCCTTCTTTATATAGACAGGCCCCTCAAGATAGCTGTTAAATCCGATAACGGCTCCTTTCTCTACAACAACGGCTCCTTTAATCAAAGCTCCCTTCTCAACTGAACCAGCTATATTTCTCTTGATTCCAGACAAAAGCTTTTCATTGGCACTTAAAAGATTCCAGGGATAAGAGATAGGCATCCATCTATCTGTTTCGTGATAAGAGAGTCTTTCATTCAAGATGAGCCCCCGAATATAATCTGTGAACTCATACTCTCCTCTTGATGACTTTTCTATTCTCAAATCAAATATCGATTTATCTAGATAATACAATCCAGTGTTTACCAATGATTGCTCTGGTACAATTTCAGGCTTTTCCACTAAATTTTTAACAAACTTCTCTTGACACTCAACAACTCCAAAATTAGATGGATTATCTACCTTGCCCAATAGAATTGATGGATTTCTCTTGATGCATTTTTTGATATCTTCTTTGAAGTATATGTCGTCGCCATTCAAGAGAATGAATTTATCATCTATAAATTCACTTGCTTTTTTGGCGGCATCTCCAGTACCCAGCTGCTCTTCTTGAACAACATACCTTATCTTTATGCCTCGATAATTATCTTTTATTAAGTCTCTTATCATCTCGCTCTTGTAGCCAACAACAATTATCACTTCGTTGACTATGCCTTTCAAAGAGTCAAGATTGTGCTCCAAGACTGTCTTATCGATAATTCTCATCAATGGCTTAGGCCTAGCTATAGTTAAAGGCCTCAACCTTAATCCATTACCAGCTGCCAGAATTACTGCTTTTAACATAATTTTGTGATTTTATAATATTTATTATTATAACAGAAAAATAGATGCTAGCTAAGCTCTAAAATTCTTTTAACTAACTTTTTAGAGCTGTGGGAAATTTCACCCTTAGATTTAATAAGATCAGCTCCAATAAATTTTTTATCGTTTATATCGGAATTGAACTTCACCAAATCTAATAACTCTTTATTATCTTTTCTGTAACTATTTAATCTGCTAGATGAAACCTTCTTATTATTGTAGAGCACGTAATCTACTTCTGTGCCAATAAATTCTTCTATCTTCGAGGCGAAATTCTCAACGGTATAATCGTTGGTTTCACCATATTTTGTCATTAGATTACAGATATAAACTTTCTTTGCTTTGCTTTCCTTGATTGCTTGAGCTGTTCCCTCGGTTAAGAGAATCTGAGCTAAAGATGAGTAAAGGTCACCTGGACCAATAACAATAATATCTCCTTTCTCAATCGCCTTTATAGCCTTGTCATAAGCCCTTGCCTTCGGCCTCAAAAAGACTTTATCTATCTTTATTCTGCCATCATGCTTAGGAATATCTATGTTAGTTTCACCGCTTATAATTTTCCCATTTTCAAGCCTGGCATAAACATGAGACTTATCAAGAGTTGAAGGAAGGACTTCGTGCTCTATGTTTAATAAGCTCTTTATCTCTTTTATCGTTTTTTCGTAATCATTACTGCTTAACTCCAGAGCAGTAATAAAGAGATTAGCAAAGTTGTGACCCTTAAGATCACCTGCTTGAAATCTGAAATTAAAGAGGCTTTCCACTGCTGGAGAGGTGTTGGCTAAAGCTAAAAAAGCTCTTCTAATATCGCCGGGAGAGATTATCTTGTACTCTTTTCTGAGCCTTCCTGCAGAGCCGCCAGAATCAAGCATGGCGCATATCGCAGATATTGCCACTTGATGCTTTTTGAGTTCACAAAGAATAGCTTTAGGCATCGCATTACCCCCACCTAAACAGACAATCCTCTTTTTTCTCTCTATTTTTTTAGGCATTTTTCAGAAGCTTTTCTTCAAAAGTCTCTTTGTTAATCTTATAAAAAACTCCAATTGGAACTTTGTCTCCATTCTTATAATCCCATAAAGCTGCTTTGGCTAAGGCTTTTTCTCTTGAAGAAGGCTCCTCTGTCTCTTCTTCATAAACTGTTTTGTTGTATTTTTCGAAAGTGTTGTACCAAGCAACGCAAGGTTGAAGTATCTCAATAAAAGAGAATCCTTTATGTTTAATCCCCTCTTTAATCATCTTTTCTAAGTGATCTTTTCTACCGACATAACCACGCGCAACAAATGTTGCTCCCGATGATATCATCAATTCTAAAGGGTTAAACGGCTCCTCGATGCTGCCTTCAGGAGTACTGCTTCCTTTGAACCCCTCTGGGCTAGTTGAAGTGAACTGCTTAACTGTTAAAGCAAAGTTGTGATTATCATGAATAATCACTGTGATGTCGCTATTTCTTTTGGCTGCATGTATTAAATGAGAGATGCCTTCGTTATATGCATCGCCATCACCACAAGAAGCTATCACTTTTAAATTTGGGTTACCTATCTTTATTCCTTGAGCTACTGGAATTGCTCGCCCATGAAGACCATAAAAGCTATTGATATTGATATAGTCTGCCATCTTTGCATGACAACCGATTCCTGAGACAATGACAAACTCTTTCTCTTTTTTGCCTATCGCTTTCTTTAAAGCATCAAATAATAGGAAATTACCGCAACCAGGACACCAACTATTCTCAGTTGCTAATGTTAGTTGATCCATCTTATTTTCATTAATTTATCTTTTAATTCATCGACATCAAAGGGCCTGCCGTCATACTTAAGGATCTTCTTATCAATTTTAATTCCATGACTCCTTAAAAGTTTTGCCATCTGCCCTGTTGAATTATTTTCAATCGAGATAATCTTATCAACCCCTTTAAGCTTAGCCTGCATCTCTTTTTCCATAAAAGGCTGTACAATAATTGGTTGAATGACTTTGATGTTAAGTCCTTGACAAGCTTCAATAACTGAGTTTTTAGTTGACCCCCAAGCGATAACGGCCACTTTTGATATTTTTTTACCATAAGTTTTAAAGCAAGAGATCTTCCCTAGATATCTCTTCAATGATTCTTCTTTTTTTAATCTCTTCTCTTGCATATCTTTTATCTCTTTCTGGTCTTCTGTGGCAATTCCAAACTCATCGTGTTCATAGCTTGTAACTTTAACTGTCGCGCCTTTATCTCCTGGAAAAGCGAGTGGTGAGATGCCGTCTTTTTTGTTTTTGTATCTTGAATATTCCCCTTTGCCATTCCAGAGAAGAGCTTCTGTCTTTGAATTGCTTAATTTCTTCATACTATAAGTGCTCTCCAATAAATCTTTGTCTGAGATAATAATCGCTGGAGTTTGGTATTTCCAAGCTACGTTAAGAGCAAGTCCTGACAACTGGAATGCTTCTTCAGCGTCACCCGGAGCAACGACAAATCTAAATAGGTCTCCATGACCTGAATGAAGAACATGCATCAAGTCTGATTGTCCTCCATAGGTCGGCACCCCTGTTGATGGCCCCATTCTCTGTCCTTCAACAATAACCAAAGGTATCTCTGCTTGGGCTGCTAAGCTGATGCCTTCATTCATTAAGCAAAAACCTCCTCCCGAGGTTCCTGTCATCGTCTTTTTGCCAGAAAAAGAGAGGCCCATCGCCATATTGACAACGCTTATCTCATTCTCTGGCTGAAAAACAATTAATTTCTTTTTTTTAGCTTGCATCGCTAGATGGTTCAAAATTC
>PWOE01000030.1 GCA_003557585.1 Candidatus Nealsoniibacteriota bacterium
TATGCAAAACAGCTAGGCTTCCTCTTCGCTAAAAGTGTTAATTTTATTCCCGTGCTTGTTTTTTATCCACTCTATTCATTGGGAGTTCTTCTCTTGGCCGTTATTCCGGCCTTAAATTCTGGATCTTGGCTGGAAGCTCTTTGGCGAGGAGCTTTAATCGGATTAATTGCTTATGCAGCCTATGATTTAACAAATCATGCGACGATTGCTAATTGGCCAACAGTGGTAACAATTGTTGATATCGCTTGGGGAGCTTTTGTAACAGCCTCAGTTAGTCTTGTTTCTTATTTCGTAATAAATCTCATCTACACTTAATATGGATAAAAAGATAGCAGAGTTAATAGAGCCGACAATCAAAGAGATGGGCTACTCTTTAAAAAAGAGTTATTTCAAGAAAGAGAGTGGAAAAAAGTCTTTAATTGTAGTAATTGATAGCGAAGATGGCATCGGTATTAATGATTGCGCCAAGGTTTCTAGAAAGATAGATCCAATTTTAGAAGATAAGAATATTAGCAAAGATCAATATTATTTAATTGTTTCTTCTCCGGGAGAAGATTCACCGGATAAGTTTTTATAAAAATATGCAGTGTCAAAAAGAATTAAATCTAGAAAGTTGTCCCTGCACTTATCCCAACTGTCCAAGAAAGGGAATCTGTTGTGAGTGTATAAAGCACCACAGAGAAAGAGATGAGTTGCCAGGATGTTTCTTTTCAAAAGAAACTGAAAGAACTTATGACAGGTCGATTGATCGTTTTATCAGAGACAGAATGGGATAATCTTTACTAGCTAATCTTTATCTGCTATCCTAAGACCAATTAAAAGGAGGGATTAATTTGACCACTTTAACTTGTTCCCCAGAAAAAGTTGTCGAGAAAGCTGGTGAAGGAATTAAGCCCCTGGTAGTGGCACTTTTACAATTAGGTTTTCCGGTAACATCTTCGTGCGAAGGGCGCCTGTCGTCTAATCCTGATGAAAGGTATCCATGGGTAAGGGTAGAGGGGGTCCTCGATACTCTAAAATTAAACATTAAAGAAGCGAACAAGATTCGCCGAATATTTGATGACAGTGAAGTTAGCTGGGTTGTCACCGATGAGGTAGTTGACGGAAGGCCCCTGTCGGTTGTAAAACCGAAGGAAACTTACAAAAGCTTAGATCTTCTTCAACAAGAAGCATTCGAGCTAGCCAGTATATTGGCTTTGTATTTTCCGTTGAGATTATAGCTGCTTTCAAAAGCAGCTTTTTTTTGTTAGAATATCTAAATGATAGTAGAAATTAAAGTCAGGCCGAGCTCAAGAAAGAGAGGGGTTGAAATGAGAGGAGCTCATCCAGTCTTCTATTTAGAGGCACATATATCCCTTTTCTTGGTTCTCTTCGGTTTAATCTTTTCTTTCCTAATAGGTTGTCTGTCTGGATTTCTGCCAGCAAAACAGGCTTCAGAATTGGAACCAGTTGATGCTTTGCGCTATGAATAAGATTGATTTATCAAAAAGATATAGGTTGGGATTTGATAAGCCCCTTGAGGTTTCTCAATACATCAACTTTCTCAACGAAGTTCTCAAAAGAATTAGAGTTAGAGTGGTCGGCGAGGTAAGTGGCTTGCAAGTTGCTGCCAGCGGTCATCTTTACTTCTCGTTAAGAGACAAGAATGATGGTAGCGTCTTGAGGTCTGTTATCTGGAAGTCGACCTATCAGATGTGTGGTGTTAAATTAAAAGATGGCCTTGAAGTTATTCTCTCAGGATATGCCGATATATACCCTAAACAAGGGACATTCAATTTTAAAGCGGAGACAATTGAATTGGTTGGTGAGGGAGCTCTGAAGAAAGCTTATGATGAATTAAAATTGAAGCTAGAAAGAGAGGGTCTTTTTGATGAAGAAAGAAAAAAACCAATCCCCCTATATCCATCAAAGATTGGCATCATTACATCTCTTAAGAGTGGAACGGTTATTCACGATTTTACTAGCAATTTAAACAAGCTGGGTTTTAAATTGATAGCTATCGATTCGAGGGTTGAGGGGCAAGAAGCGGTCAAAGATCTCTTGGAGGCAATTAAAACCTTCAAGAACAAAGAGATAGACCTTTTAATTCTGATGCGTGGTGGCGGCTCTCTTCAATCACTTATGGCCTTTGATAATGAGATGGTGGTTAGAGAGGTGGCTGATTTCCCAGTTCCTGTTGTTGCGGGAATTGGGCATCATAAAGATATTACTTTGACAGCTCTTGTTGCAGATGCATCAGAATCAACTCCAACTGCCACGGCAAACCTTTTAAACAGACCGTGGGAATTGGCTCGTTACAATTTAAGCAGGGCAGAGAGAATAATTTTAAAAGACTACGATTACAGTATCTTTAAATCAAAAGAGAGATTAAGCGATTTAACAAACAACATTGTGAATTCATTTAATCTCATCTTTAATAGGTATAAAGAGATAGAGGCTTTCTTTAATGAAAGCTTAATTAAATGGAAAAACTCTTTTTTAAACAGGAAAAGAGAGATTAAAGAGATTGCAATCAAGATACTTAATAGTTTTTCGCTTGATATTAAAGAGAAAGAAAGAAGAATATCAGAGATCTCTAAGTTCATTGAATCAAGCAACCCAGAGAGACAATTAAGATTGGGCTATGCTATTATCAAAAAAGATAACAAGATAGTTAAAAGTATAAAAGATGCAAAAAGGGGAGATTTAGTCGATCTTCAAGTTAAAGACGGATTTTTTGTTTCAGAAATTAAAAATAATAATAAAAAAGAATGAGTAACAAAGACAATAACTTAGATAACAAGTTAAACAAGCTATCCAAGATAGTTTCTTGGTTTGACGAAAAAGAGGAAGTTGATGTCGAGGAAGGGCTCAAGAAGGTTAAAGAGGCTTCATTGTTAATAAAAGAGAGTCGTAAAAGGTTGAGTGAAATTGAGAATGAATTTAAAGAGATAAAAAAAGAAGTAGAGATTGAGGTGGGGGATAAAGATGAATAAAAAAAGAAGTTCGCTTTTCACATTAATTTTTCTTTTGATTGCTATTGGCGTAGCTCTCTTTTTAGTCAATGAAAGCAACAAATCAATAGCAAGATCAGAGAGAGACTCCAGATTAATAGTTGCTCAATACAGAGAGACGCCCTACCAGAAGATATTTCCTTTTAAGATGCGTCTTTGGGAGGAAAAAAGAGAGCAGATGATTCTTCTTGAAAAGACTTTTTTAGAGATAGATTTAACAGAGATGAAAAGTAGGCTCTATCAGGATGGTAAAAAGGTTAGAGAATTACCAATACTTGCCCGAGGCAATATATCTAATTGGGGCGGCAGTCCAGTTGGTCTTTACACAGTTTTGAATAAATATATGGCAGCTTATTCTAATTCAACCGAGGTTTATATGCCCTTTGCAATACATTATTATGGAAAGTATTTTCTTCATGGAGTGCCTTACTATCCCAGCGGAGAGACGATTTATTCAAGATTTTCTGGTGGTTGCTTGAGATATCTAGACGAAGACGCGAAAAAAATATTTGACTTTGTAGAAGAAGAGATGCCAATTCTTGTGATAGACAATTATCGAGATGATTTTGAATATCCAGAAAAGAAGGAGCTTGAACCAGTCAAGCTTTCAGCTGAATCTTTTCTTGTGGCAGATATTCAATCAGGAGATGTCTTGATAGAGAAGAATTCTTGGAAAAGAATTCCGATTGCTTCTATAACAAAATTGATGACAGCAATAGTTGTTTCTGAGAATATAGGTCTGAATAGGGGAGTCATTATCAAAAATGAGATGCTTGATGTCTACGGCAGTAATCCGGGAATTGAAGAAGGTGAAGTTTATCAAATGATTGAGCTCCTTTATCCATTACTAACCAGATCTTCCAATCAAAGCGCTGAAGCCTTAACCGGCTTTCTGGGCAGAGAAAAAACGATCAACTTGATGAACGAAAAAGCGAGATCCTTAATGATGAATCAAACCTCATTTGCAGATCCATCAGGACTTGATAGTCGAAATATATCATCCCCCCAAGATCTATTTTACTTGGCAAGATATATTCATAATAATTTTCCAGCGATATTTTCTATTACGAAAGGTAAAATTCTACCTCAAGTAGAAACGATGAGATTTGATTTAGACGAATTAGGTAACAGAAATATCTTTATATATGACTCGACATTTGTTGGTGGTAAAACAGGCTTCACTAATGCATCTGGTCAAACAGCTCTTTTTGTTTTCAATTTCAAAAATGGCACAGAAAAGAGAGATATAGCGATTATACTCTTAAGGTCTAAAAATGTTAAAAACGATACTCAGGCAATATATAAGTGGCTGCTAGAAAACTATTTCAATAATGGTTGATTTAAGAAAATTGAATAAAGAGCAGAAAAGAGCGGTTACTTGCGATGATAGACCGACTCTAGTTATTGCTGGGCCAGGCACTGGCAAAACAACTGTTATCTCTTGCCGGGCAGCATATCTAATAAAAAAGAAGATATATTTACCTGAAGAGATTTTGGGACTCACCTTTGGAGATAAGGCCGCTAAAGAGATGGAAGACCGCATAACTTCCATAACCAATCAAGACTGTTCCAATCTTTGGATTTCCACCTTTCACGCCTTCTGCGATAGAGTTTTAAAGGAGAGTGGCTTAGAGATAGGCATACCAATTGATTTCAAGATTATTGAAGAGTCAAAAGCTCGGTTACTGATTAAGAAGAATATAGATAAATTTGAATTAGATTATTATGCTCCGCTAGGAAATCCGATGAGTATCGTAGATTCGCTTTTATCTCACTTTTCAGAACTAAAAGATAATAATATCAGCCCTCAGGAATACTTGAATTTTTCAAAAAAACTAAAAGGTGATGAAAAAAAGAGAGTTAAAGAGATTGCAAAAGCATTCAAATTATATCAAGAGTTACTTTTAAATAATAATTATCTCGATTTCAGTGATTTAATTAATTACACAATTGAATTATTCAAGAAAAGACCTCTTGTTCTTAAGAGATATAAAGATGTTTTTAAGTATCTTTTAGTTGATGAGTTTCAAGACACAAATAAGAGTCAATATGAATTGATGAAATTGATTTCTTTACCAGAGGGTAGGGTCTTCATCTCTGCCGACAGCAACCAAGCGATATATCAGTGGCGAGGCGCTCATTCCGGAAATATCTATCAATTCAAAAAAGATTATTCAAAGCCAAGAGAAGTGGCTTTAATCAAGAATTATAGGTCTTTCCAGAATATATTAGATCTCAGTAATAAGTTCATTTCTCTTCGTAATCCAGAATCTAAAAGATTGGTTGCTTACAAAAAAGGAAGAGGCAGGGTAGAGCATCTACATCTAGAGACAGTTGAAGAAGAAAGAAGAGCTGTCGTGAATAAGATATTTGAGATTTCAAAAGAGAAGAACGAAAGTTTTGATAATTTTGCCATATTAGCTAGGACGAATAACGACGCTAATTTAATGGCTCAAAGCTGCAAGAGAATCGGCTTGCCATCTCATTTTATAGCAATGAGGGGCCTCTATCAGAAATCAATTATTATAGACATTATCTCTTACTTTAATTTAATAAATAACTATTATGATGACTCGGCTTTTTATCGAGTTTTAAGCTTTCCTTTCTATAAAATCAAGACCAGCGATATATCAAAGATTTTTCATTACAGTAAAAAGAGCCTTAAATCGGTATACGAAATTATCAAAGATGTAGATAAGATATCTGATGTTTCAAAAAAGACAATAGATAAAGTGAAATTAATTCTTTCTCAAGTTGAAAAAGACGCTAAAAGTGCGCTGCGTTTAGAAGTCTCTAGCCTGTTAATCTCTTTTCTCAATGAGTCGGGTTATTTAAACTATCTTTCAAAAGAGGGAAGTCAAGACGACTTGGATTACTTGAATCAATTTCTTGATAGAATTAAAAGCTTTGAAGAGTCTACTTTAAATCCAAAACTCAAAGATTTTATGGAAGAGATTGATCTTGAAATTAATTTCGGGGAAAGCGGCAGATTGCAATTTGATTCTTATCAAAAAGAAGAATCAGTTAAAATTATGACTGTTCATGGATCTAAGGGGCTAGAATTTAATCATCTTTTTATTATTAATCTTGTTGATAGAAAATTCCCAGCGATTAAAAAAAGGAGCTCGCTAGAGATCCCTGATGCCCTAAAGAGAGATTTTACACACAAAGAGGCTTGTGAAGACGAAGAAAGGAAACTTTTCTATGTTGCCATGACTCGTGCCAAAGAGAGTCTCTTTTTTACTTCTGCAGAAAACTATGGTGGACTAAAGAAGAGAAAATTGTCAAAATTCTTAATTGAAATTGGTTATAACCCCCCTAAAGAAAAAGACTCATTAAAGAGAGATTTCTTTGTCAAAAAAAAGAAGGAGCTAAAAAAGACAAAGTATTCAATTCCGAAAGAATTCTCTTTCAGCCAATTAGCCGTTTTTGAAAAGTGCCCATTCCAGTATAAGTTAAAATATCTCGTAAAGATTCCTTCTAAAGAAAAACCGACTTCACTTTTTGGAAGAATGATGCACGATCTTTTGTGCCAGATAGCTAAAAGATCGATTGAGGGTAATATAGAATTAAAAGAATCGCTGAGATTATACAAGGAAGGGTGGACCGGTGAATGGTTTAACTCTAAAAAGGAGAGAGGTTTGTATTACGATTTGGGCAAGAAGATAATTAAAGATTTTCATTGCGAAATAGAAAACAATCAACTTAGACCTCTCTTTTTAAATGGCAGACCAGCTTTAGAGCTATTTTTCAGATTAAAAATCAAAGATAGAAAGATAAAAGGAAGGATTGATAGAATTGATTCAAAAGATGGTGAGATTGAAATCATAGACTATAAGAGTGGTAAATTCAAAGAAAAGACGAGCAAAGAAGAAAAAAGGCAATTGTTAATCTATCAACTCGCAACACAAGAAATGTTTAATTTAAAAGCAACGAAATTAACATTTCACTACCTCAAGGAGAATAAGAAGGTCTCTTTTCTTGCAAAAGATTTGAAAAAAGATGAATTCAAGAAAGAGTTGCTTAAAGAAACAGAAAGAATTGAAAAAAGTGATTTCCAAGCTACTCCTGGATACCATTGCAAGTATTGTGACTTTAATAATATCTGTGAAAAAAACCTTGATTGATTTATTTTGAATATGATGTATAATTATCTAATAATATGCAAAGAGGATTTGCTTTAAAGTCATTTGTAATAATTCTTGTTATCATTATCAGTATGATTCTGATTGCTTTTTTTGTTCAAAGAAGGAGTGGTGATGATAATTCAGAAGAAGCCCAAGAGGAATTCCAAGAAGAGATGTCAGAGGAAGTTGAATATCTTGATGATAGTGATTCTGAAGAGAGAGAAGAAGGAGGAGAAGAAGAAGAGAATCAAGTAGATGTAAGCGAAGGAATAATAGAGGTAACAGACTTAACCGAGGAAGAGTCAAGGTTAGCTATTAAGGCCAAGGAAGACTTATCGAATAGGCTAGGGGTTGACTACGATAGAATATTTTTGATAGAAGTAAGGGAAGTTGTTTTTTCAGATGATTCTTTGGGAACATCACAACCAGGAGAGACTTACTCTCAAGATCCCGTTGACGGTCATATAATAATTCTTTATTATAACGATATAGAATATAGGTATCACGCTAGTCAAGATAAATTTATTTTTGTTCAATAATTAATATGTCTTTCAAGAAAACACCTCTTTTAATCGTCATATCAATTGTTTTTATTGGTATATTCCTTTTTGGCGTTTTTGGAGCAGGTGGTTTTTTTGTTGAAGATATTAAAGACAAATCAAGGCAACAGATGGAGTCATCATTAGATGTTGAGAAGATAAGAAGAGAGATGAACAAGATGACTGTTGATGAAATTGAAGAAACTATTTCAAAAATTGAACAGGAGATAAGTAGACTTGAATCACAAATGAGATAAAATAGAGTTTTCTAAAGGTCGATTTTTCAAACAAAAAGAAAAAAATGTCTAAACAAACTTTAATCATTATTCTTGCGATTATCGCAATCGGAATAGTCATCATTCTTTTCGCTGGAACTGGTGCAGATATCGACCCAGTTGATGACGAAGATGTAACCATTGACGATATCGACATTGACGGAATTATCGATGACATCGATGAATACGTTGAAGACGATGTTGAGGATGACATCGATGAATACGTTGAAGACAGTGTCGAAGAAGAAA
>PWOE01000018.1 GCA_003557585.1 Candidatus Nealsoniibacteriota bacterium
CGGGCATTTCGCAGCCCTTCCTCGGTAACAATCACCCGGTGAAAGGCTTCACCCGGAGAATCGTAAGCGTCCTTCGGTGAGCCCATTGCATCGACAATTTCTGCTCCGTAGCGTTTCCGGATTACATTGGGCAGGGTGTTATCGTAAAAATTAATTAGACCCGCAGATGCATCTTGTTCTTTTATGGAAGTCCTAAAATTTTCAAATGTAGGATATTCCGAGCGTAATCCGATCCCTAATTCATTTTCAGAACGGTAAATCCTATGTAAAACGTTACGTTCTTCAGCAGCGATAAATATTTCGGGATCACGAGTTCGCAATTCTTCCAACTCTGATACCAGAGTAACTCGTGCTTCTTGTTTAAGTTTGACTCGTGTAGGTGAATTCCCATACCGAGAAGCCTGCGTATTCCCTCTGGTAACGTAAAATTCACCATCGGATTCGCGAATAGCTCGCTCAACTACCTCATCTAATACAGAAGAATACAGGTCACGATTTACATCGCCGGAAATACCAAAGTCACCTTTTTGTAAAGCGTTATCTACCTGCAGTTCATCCAATAACAAACGACCATCCGGAGTCTTCTGCACCCTTGCCCATGCAATCGGGCGCATTATGGACCCGTCGGTTTCGGTGAACAAATGTGATGGTGCTGTTCGGGCAATTAACCCCAATTCTGCAGGATCAAGTTCTAAACCTATGGTTTCAACCTGCTGAGTAACTCGCTGATCTACCTCAGTTAATTTTGGTGTGATGCGACCATCCTCACTAAATCCAGTTGACCACTGTTGATATTCTGTATCCCTAATTTGACGAAGTTCACCTGCAAGTTCAGGTATTTCCTCATTTGATCGAACAACTAAATCCCGTGAAATTCCTAACTCATCATAATCATACATAATGTCCCGAAGCATCTTATAATCATCCTTCGGTACACCTTTTAACCTGTTGAACATCGCCGATTCATCATCAGTTAGCTGTGATCGAATAGGTGTTCCATTCTCATCCACTTTACGCCAGTCGAATTGATCAAAGGTTTGTTTGTACTGTGGGCTCAGTTTATCGTACCCATTACGAATTTTGAAATTCCCACGCATACTCCGGATCATTACCCCGCCAATTCCAATCGCACCCAAGGCTAATCCCACTTTTGCAGCAGTAGTTAATTCACCGTTTTCATCAATTCCAATCCCACCGGTCGCAATCATTCCGGGAATAGCCAGCCATGCATGGTTATATACCTTCTTCTCATCAACCTTGCTCATCCGTGCAAGCACTTCACCGGCGTTCAACGGTTCATCTATCGTCTCAAAGGTTACGTGCGGTACACGCTGATCTCCGGGGTCACTCACAGGTTTACCATGACGAAATACCTGCCCTTCCGGAGATACCGGTCGGTACATCACCCTGCTTGATCCTGGTTCCCGAATCTCAATCGCATCCACATGGTGTTTAAATACCCTTTCAGGGGTCAGAACTTCATCGGTTCGCATCCCTTTGGTTACGATATTCTTACCATCATTCCCTTTCAATGCCCTGCCAGTTAAATCATATTTATCCACACGAACTGGATTCTGAATGTTGAGAACATGTGTACCATAAGCATGTTCCCTGTATACGACTTCTCCGTTCTCTAAGGTATATGGCTTAAAGCGTTTCAATTGTCCGTCAGGTCGTTGAGTTACATTCGGGTTGATGAACGCCCACTCCTGATTCGTAATCACGCCACCATTCTGATCGGCAACAAACCGGCTCGGAAATCCTTTAATGTTGTTTTTACGGCCAATGGCGTAGTAGGGAAGGCCCCCGTCAAGAGGCTCGACCCTAACTACCAAACCCTTCGAATTTTTAATCGGGGTTATTTTACCATCATTACCAATTAAATCCGCATGAGTTATTGTCCGAATCGGAACCTTCTCAGTGCCATTAGCTCTCGTTTTTTGAAGTTTTGCAATGTCTCGTACTGTACCTGTACCTAAATCCTCTGCCAGCCGAACGGAATATCCCTTCGGGGACAATCCGTCTTCGTTTGGCCGGTTATCACGGAAACGTTCATTAGAAGTTTCCCAACTGCGATTCGATGTGATTTCAGGGTCATTATTATCGATTAATCGTTGTTGCTCATCCACACCTTTGGTAGAGGCCAATAGATCAGCCTGCTCAATCATCTGCGTCTTCGTGTTCTCATTCAGAGCTTGGAAAGACTCGTCATTAATCTGTTCTGCACGTTTGACATCCACTCTGGAAGCCAGCAGGTCATCCGTTACACTGTCGCCAAATTCCTGTGCACGATTGAAATTCCTGTAATAATCAGTTAACTGCGCATCACCCAACGCATTCGCCTGAATCAATTCATCAATCTCATCGGTACCCATTCCCATGGCTCGAAGAGTCTGAATATCTTTCAGGATGTTTTCATCATTGCGAGTTCGCAATCCTTCAACCAAACGATCCCTATAATACGTTTGTAGCCGTGTGATATCATCTGGTTCCATATCTCTACCTGCTCGATAGGCTTCAAAGGCTGCTCTGTCCTGTTCCGCAATATGTTCAAGACGAAACACTCCGGGTAATGGTATCGCTTCATCAACACGATCTTCCATAGGGCGAACATCCAATACTGCTTCTGCTCGTGGAGTTCGTTCTATACCAGATACCTCATCAAACGGTACGTATGTATCACCTCCTTCAAACTGCACAAAACGTTTCCCGTCTTCCCCGGTTTGAATATCTGTCACCCGTCTTGGCGACTCAAATTGATCCACCCCTTGTGATGTCCACTGTGCTCTGTCACCTACACTAAGTTCTTGCGAACCTCGCAATGAAACATCTTCGTAAATCGGTACCCCTTTTTCATCATAACCTGTTGCTACACGTTGCCCGTCCGTAGGGGTATCTGCTTTTCTCACACGAATATTCGGTGGGGTTTCAGGTACCCCTTCCAGTCCACGAATACTTCCATACACTGTTTCCGTTCCATCATCCCAACGAACTTCCCATCCCCGGGATGTAAATCCGGAAATCACACCCTCTCTGTCACCTGAACGAACCCCAACACCCTCTACACTTTCCAGTGTTTCACTGATCCGAACAGCATCATCCACATCTGTTTCCCGTGAAACATCGATACCGAAACGCTCCCAGTGCCGCTGTACATTACCTCTGAAATCATCAGGTTGTTTAGCTAAATGTCGAATACGCCGGGCTAAATCGAATCTCCACAGTGCGGGGTCATTGTCAAACACCTTATACTGCCCGTCCCCAACCGGAATCACATGGGAATTCGGATTTTGATTCGATAATACCTGCGCTTCATGGCGGTTCACCGTCGGCCTGCCCTGAAATCCCAACGGAGTAATATCCACCAAATCTCCGGGGTGGTCTTCCAAATGCCGGGCAAACACATCAACATTCCAGTTATTATCCTTCCCTATCAGCGAATAGGTCTGCCGGGCCATCGTATCCATCAACTCATCATATACTTCATCAGTAAGTGCGTTTATACGATCAGGGGTTAGTTTGTGCGCACCGCCGTATTGCTCACTGGCATCAGTAATAATCGCTCGTAAGTCTTCCCGCATGGTTGCCATGAAGTCATTCCCATCAGAAACCATCTTTGCAGCGATATCTGCTTGTGTCGGTGCTCTACCCTCAAAATCCTGTGGCCCAACACCCCGCAGCCGTACATAATCCAGTGCAGATTGTTTAATATCTCCAACCGGAATATTCTCCACACCATTACGGATATTGTACGCGAACCGTTGGATTTCAGGGAAAATATATTTTCTTGCCCCGCCCCATGTATGGTAGGTGCTCTCACTCTCCGGTAAATACCGCCCACTTTTCACATCATACTGCAAACCTATTCTTGGTTTTCCACGAAGCGAACGAAGGGTCATATCATTCGCCAGTTTTGTCACGCCAATCATCCCATCAAACATCAGTCCCAAAAATTCACCGGCAGCAAAGTCCATAGCCCACCGTGTAAAATGTCCACTGGTCTGATAGGTCCGATCCACCGATGCTGCCCATTCCGATCCCGGCATCGCTGCCGTTACCAATCCTGCCAAACTATACTGCGGGTCAGTCATGGTTTCAATCGCTGCAGAACCGACAACATATTTCGGCCAAGTTGAATAAGGTAAGTTTTTACTAACTGCATTATGAGTATTACGTAAATCCATCGCTGCACGCGAACGACTACCTCTGGCAAGAGAATAGATTTCCCGAAAGTTTTGCGCTTTTCGTGCAGCCGACACACTGGCAAACATACTTGTCGTACCATGAGCACCACCACGCGCAATATTCGCTAATTTACCTGCCCCTAATATCGTACCCTTACCGAGAAAATTAATCCCGGCTAAATACCCTCCCAATGTACCACCGGCCACACCAATATCCACCAATGAAAACGGCATCCCGAATGGTTCCCATACCGGGTCTGTAAAATCCATCAATGTTCCGGAATAAAAATCACGGGTTTTATGACGCTGGTTATCGAAAAATTCGACAGCATTTTCCGCACCCAACCATTCTGCTAAATTTGCACCCCATCCACCCACAATACCACCCCATGCTTCAGGGAGTATATTGGTTACACCGGTTACGACCCCGGCAGCCGCATTTTGAAAAGAATTATTCGGTACATGTAATTCCCACCCTACAATATTCCGGGAATCTTCATCAATCACCGGCCGGGGTACCTGTTTGAATAACCATCTCTGTGCATACGCTCTATCCCTTCTTAGTTGTTTGTATGGTTCAACCGTTACCGTATTACCGGCTTTGGTCATTATAGAATCCCCATAATTATGGAGATTCAAACCATCCACAATCATCCGTAAATGAGCATTTTCCGGTTTTTCAAGTTCCCTGTAATCCAATGTAAATATCGGTTCACCCATTTCATTCTCTTCAAAATGATGGGCATTCGTGGCAAGAGTAGCGATCAAATCATCAAACATCTCATCACGAAACGACGTATGTACAATATCAAACACCAGTTTAGCATAACTTTCAGGGAACAGTTCCCCGTCCTGTCTTTTCGCACGAGCCAAATTATCGAACGCCTTTACCCAATCCGTACCGGTTTCTTCTTCATTAAAAAGGAATTCCCCGTCAATTGGCGATATCCTCCCATCACTTATCCAATCCAGGGTACTATTAATAAAATTCAATGTACGTGTTGTACTTCCACGAGCCGTTTCATTTTCAGGTGTGTAAAAGGTTCGTTCGGTAAACGCATTCCAGTCTTTCGGTTTTCTCTGTATGGGTTCCTGCGCAGTAAATTCCAACCCGTCAATCTGCTGTACAAACTGACTATAGGTATCACGGTGCCCACCTACTTTAGAGATATAATCCCCGACAGAACCGTAAAACCCCGGCTCAATGACCTCTGTCCAGTCTTTACCCTGTTCTTCTGCGCGTTTTAATATTGTACGCAACCCACCAGGCCCGGCATTGTACGCTGCAAGAGCTTTTGTTTCATCCCCGTCAAACTCATCCAACATTTTACGCAGGTATTGTGCCCCGCCCATAATCGCTTTCTCAGGGTTGAGTCGCTCATCAACCTGATCGTTCACTATAAGACCCAGTTCCCTTGCAGTCGCCGGTTGCATCTGTGTTAAACCAATTTCCTGAGCACTTCCTACAGCATCCACTCTACCGGAAGATTCCTGCATAATTAGCCCGGCCAATAGTGCAGGGTCAATATCATATTTGTCTGCAGCGCTTTGAATATGGCTCTGAAAAGGTTTCAACGGGTCATTGTTATCGAAATCAATCGAATTTCTTCCTTTTATAAAATCACCTGCAAATCCAAAAATATCCACACCCCGATACTGTGGACTACTACGGAAACGCCGAAATGCCTGCATCACCCGTTGCTCTTGTGGTCCATCCGGAACATAATGCTGAATGATATTGGTATAATCGGTTAATGCCTCGGAACCAAATCGGGTATATATCGCATAAGCCTTTGCATATTCACTGGCTGCAGCAGGACTATAAGTAGGGTCGTATACACCACTATTCGCTTTTGTACCAAGAGCTTTTTCGAAATTACGAAGATTAACTCGTATTACCTGTTCTTTAAAATCTTCGTCACCATCATACATCGAACGAACTACATCCGGCGATACACGATTATTTTTAATATCTTTTACATCCAACCATTCTTCAAAATCTTCAGGTGCACTGGTTACAATAGATAGCGGGTTGGTAATATCGTATTCGGGCGATTGCGAAGTTCGCAATTTATGGTGTTCGAGAATAGATTGTTTCGCAGACTCCCCTTTTAATACGTTCCGGGTAACATCTTCGAATACTTCATTATATAGATTTTTACGATAATTACTACGTATTTCATCAATATCTTCCTGATCTCTGTTCCACCAAATATTAAATCGATTATCGTTTTCGAGTTGGTTCTCTATTATACTATCGACTAACCGATTACGAAATGTACTGTTATCTCTCAGTTCATTCAATATCCACGCGTCTGCAGTGTAAGCGTGCCTGGGGATAAGTTGTTTTACACCATCAATATAAGTTCGTTGATGGTCTAATATCGTATCTGGTAAAGATATTTGAGGGGCCTGAACACTTTGTAAGTCTTCAAATCCACTAACATCTACTTCAGATACCGAACGGTTTGTATCGGTATTCTCTGGCATAGGTTTATGTGGTTATGTTAATCGTATCTAAATCTAAAATGGGCAGCCGGTACACCTCTACGAGCTAAATTTCTATCTAATTCAAGTTGCATTTCCCGATGTTCCCTTCTACGTTCTTCAGCTTCATAAATATTTTGTCCGGCATAACTTTCACCTGCTTCTAATACTTCTTCTCTGGTTAAAGGATAATCGAACAAATGTTGTATTCTTGGTTGGGGGGATAATGCTTCTTCTTTATTTATCCTTAAACTACGCAATAAATCGAAATATGAAACACCTTTTAAATGTTCAGGTAACGATTCTGCATTGTGCATATAATATTCACCGGCTAACTGTTGTATCTTATTCACAGATCGTTGCAACGTATCAATTCGATCATCATTCTTGTAATCTTCTCTTAACCGAGCAAGATTTTCGTGCATTTCCCCTAAAGTCTGCCCTTGGAATTCTATATTAGGTATATTGTTGAACGTCATTGTCCAAGGTACAATCATATATTTTTCAGGATTGTTCTCATATTTTTTATCGACAAACCTATCTAACCTGTCAGGATCAAAAATTGTACCCATCCAGTTCTCTAAACCCACCATATTCCCAACCGAATAAGTCACATCCTGTATAACCCGAAACGGATCACGTATATCTGATTCAGGACTATCTTTACGTAGTAAATGTAAACTTTCATCCCGGTTAGCTAATTTTATAAAAAAATCGCGAGCTTTTTCATTATTGGGATCAATCCGTAACTTATCAGCATAATTAAGAACCATTTTTTTATCGACTATAATTTTACCAGGTTCTTCATCCCCCATAAACATCGCATCTACATAGGTATCCCCGTCAGCTAAATAATCATCAGCCCAATCTTCGATATTTTGCCCACGTAAATCCTGCTCAATAAAACTCAATAGTGGCCCATACCAATCCATGTACGCATCCAATTCCCCTCTAAACGCCGGTATGCCTTCATCATCCCTATTCGAATAATCGAATAAACCAAACTCACCAGTTTCAGGAGATGGTATCAGTTCCAATCGTCTCGGTTCAGAAACATCTAAAAATCCAGCTTTCCGTAACCTACTATGGGCATCGTTAAATTCCCTTTGTGCATCACGTAACCTTGTATCTTCAGCTTTACGGGCAGCTTCCATTTGTTGTATCCCCAACTTCGCCCAACCCAAACGCAACTTCTCCGTAGCCATCATTTGATTCCCCAGGTATTGCATGTGTTGTTGATGCCGCTGCAATCTGGATTGTTCACCTTGGAACTCTATTTGTTCCTGCTGCATCTCTCGTCGGGCACCCAGTTGTCGCTGTAACATATCTTCTTGCCACAACCGATCATCTTCTATACGGCGTTCCTCTCTTGCCAGTTCTATGTTCCGGGAAATGCGTTCCGTTTGATCAGATATAATA
>PWOE01000094.1 GCA_003557585.1 Candidatus Nealsoniibacteriota bacterium
AGGTTACAGGCTATGATTCAAGACCAATCTAAGAGCGACACAAGCGTCGCTCCTTTTCATTTTCTAACAAAGAGAACTAAAAGCATCTTTCCCAAAAGGCGCTTTATTGATAAGATTAAACAGTTAATAATAGGTTTAGTTTTAAGAATCGTATGAAGAGGCCTTAAAAGAGGCTAAAAAGATAGCTATTGATAACGTGCGATGACGATAACCCTGGATATATACGCATTTGAGAAGAATGGTGGTCAATTGGAAGCTATAACAGAGGGAATTCCCAAAGAGAGGCGAATTTAGAAAACAGAAAGATTGTCAGTCGATTTTTTTGTGGTAACATATAAGTAACAGTTAATTAATATTAAAATGGCTTTTATTATATTTGCTATATCTCTAGTTTTTCTGGTCTTGGGTGCCGACTGGTTTCTAAGGGGGGCTGAAAAGATGGGGCTTGCCCTTGGCCTGTCTCCATTTATTGTTGGAGTAACTATTGTCGCCTTTGGAACATCTTTCCCGGAACTCTTCACAGCCATAAGTGCTGTTTTGGCAGGAGCGACAGAGATGGTTGTCGCTAACGCTGTAGGTTCAAACATTGCCAACATTCTATTGGTTGTTGGCGCTTCAGCTGTTGTCGGTGGCAAATTAGTTGTTACCAAAAATCTGATCGATGTTGATCTTCCTCTACTGATGATAGGAACGGTCATACTGATAGGAGTTGTCTTTCCATGGATGGGGGAGGACCCAATATTGGTAACAAGACCAGAATCGATTATTCTTGTCTTAACCTATGTCGCCTATCTCTTTTATGGAATCTTTCATAAAGAAGAAGAGAAGGAGAAGATAGACAAGAAGCTTCCGACAAGGAAAGAGAGAAGAAAGCATATAGTAGAGACAATCGATTTAGAAAAGAGACCCAAGATCCTTCTTATCGACTGGTTCTATCTCATAGTAGGAGGAGTTGCTTTAACTTTTAGTGCCAAATATCTAGTTGAGTCAGTTATCTCGATCTCTGAGATATTGAATATTGGAGTTGGAGTTATCTCTATTCTAGCAGTTGCCTTGGGTACATCGTTGCCTGAATTGGTCGTTTCAATCAAGGCAGCCTTTAATCATAAACCAGAGGTTGCTCTGGGTAATGTTTTTGGTTCAAATGTTTTTAACTCTTTTATAGTAATAGGAATTCCTGGACTTTTAACGGATATAAAATTAGATGAACCGACATTCGCGATTGGTTTGCCAATAATGTTCTTGGCAACACTTCTTTTCGTTATCTCAGGAATCTCACGCAGAATTCATAATTGGGAAGGAATATTCTATCTCTCCCTCTATGTAATCTTTACTGGCAAGATTCTTGGGCTTTTTTAAATAAGACTCTCTGCCTTGATTTTTTCTCTTAAATTGCTAATCTAGTTATACAGATAATAAATAATATTAAAGATTCAAATATGAATAAAGTTATTCAAGAAAGAGATAAATGCATCGGTTGTGGTGCTTGCGCCTCAATGTGTCCTAAGTTCTGGGAGATGGGGGAAGATGGCAAAGCTAACTTAAAAGGAGCCACCAACGCTGATAATGAAAAGTATGAGTTAGAATTAGAAAACGTAGAATGCAACAATGAAGCAGCTGACGCTTGCCCAGTTCAGTGTATCGCTGTTTCTCAAGAATAATTATGAAGATACCGTTTAAAAAGAGAGATAAAGCAAAGGGAATATCAGAAGGATATATCGCTGGAGTTCTTTATGGTCCAGAGATGGATAATGTTGTTTTAGAAGTAGACTCTAAAGAATTTGAGAAATCATATGAAGAAGTGGGGGAGACATCACTTGTCTCTTTGGAATCAGGTAGCGACAAGTATAAGGCTTTGATTCATGAGATTCAAAAAAATCCTTTAACTGGAAAGATCACTCATGTAGACTTTTATCAACCAAATCTTAAAGAGAAGACCGAAGTCGCTGTACCACTGGTATTTGAAGGGGAGCCACCTGCCGTTAAAGAGCTTGGTGGAACTTTAATTAAAAATATCTTAGAGGTTGATGTTAAAGCGCTACCAGAAGAATTACCCCATGATATCAAGGTAGATGTTACAGGCCTTGTAACCTTTGACGATGTCGTTGCTATTAAAGATCTAAAAGTCTCTGACAAAGTTGAGATATTAAAAGATCCAGAAGAAGTTATCGCCTTAGTGACTCCAATTAAAGATATTGAAGAAGATCTTGAACAGCCAATTGAAGAAGATGTAGAATCAGTAGAAAAGGTAGAGAAAGAAAGGAAATCTGAAGATGAAGAAGGTGACGAAGAAGAAGCTGAAGAAAAAGATAAATAATATAGATGAAAAAAGAAGTTGTAAAGAAAGTTGTTGTGCTCCTGATTATTATCAGCTTTCTTTTAGTTGGTGGAGCTTCTATCTTTGCTCAAACAGGCGCTGAGCGAGAAGTTGTTGACTTAGAAACTCAATTAAAGGAGTTGGAAGCCAAGATTGTTGAGTACGAGAAAGATGTCACTAGAACTCAAGCAGAAAGAGAGGCCTTGCAGTACGAAGTCAACACCCTAAGAAGAAGAATTGATCAGCTTAACACTCAGATTCGCCAAGCTCAAGCTCAATCTCAAGCTTTGGCCGGAGAGATTAAAAACACAGAAGTATCTATCAGCGTTACTCTTTTAGAGATAGATGATTTAAGAAACAAGCTTTCAGTTAACTTGAGAGCGATACACGAAGAAGATAAAAAATCGATTATTGAGATTCTTGTTTCTGAGAAGGATATAAGTGGCTTCTTTGACAACTCTTTAGCTTTAGAGAGATTATCAAATGAGAACAGGAATCTCTTAGGTGAAATTATTACTTTGAAAGTTAATTTAGAAGAAGAGAAAGAATCTTTAGGTTTAGCTAAAGACGAGACAGAGAGAGTTGCTCGAATTCATGCAGCTCAAGCACAAGAAGCTGAAGCTATCAGAAGAGCTCAAGAATCTTTATTAAAAGAGACTCAAGCTAGAGAAGCAGAGCAGAGACAAGAATTAGATTCTTTAAGAGAAGAAGCGGCTAAGATTAGAGCTAGACTCTTTGAGCTTGCTGGAACGCCAACAACCGAAGCACCAACTTTTGGTGAAGCCTATGAGATAGCTAAATGGGTAGAAGGAATCACTGGAGTAAGGCCAGCCTTCTTGCTAGCAGTTTTACATCAAGAATCAGGCATCGGTAGAAATGTTGGCCAATGTTATATGAAAGACCCAGTTACAGCTAATGGAATTAATATTCAAAGCGGATCCTTTGTTGGTGCCGTTATGAAGCCGATGGGTCTTCCTGGCAGAAAAGGAGACGTTGATGATTTTTTAATTATAACCAGAGAATTGGGTCTTGATCCTTTCAACACACCAGTCTCTTGCCCGATTCCATCTGTTGGAGGTTATGGTGGAGCGATGGGGCCAGCTCAATTTATTCCAACCACTTGGATGAGTTATCGTTCAAGGCTAGCCTCTATCTTGGGACGACCAGCTAATCCTTGGAATGTTAGAGACGCCTTTTTAGCATCTGGTCTATATCTATCAGACTATGGAGCTAGGGCTCAAACCAGAGATGCTGAATGGTGTGCAGCTCAAGGCTACTTCACAGGAATTAGATGCAATTCAAATCATACCTTTTATGGCAACAATGTTCTCGCAATTGCCGATAGATTCCAAAGAGATATAGATATCTTGATTAAACACTAAAAAACAGCTCCGAGAAGGAGCTGTTTTTATAATTCTTCAGATTCTTGTAAATCTTCTATAATAGTGTCTATGTTGCCGGCCAATATAGATTCCATATTGTACCAGTTTTTTTTAATCCTATGATCAGTGACTCTGTCTTGTAAGAAATTGTAAGTTCTAATCTTTTCCGATCTATCAGCAGTACCGACTTGTTCATTTCTTGCTTGCTTGATTTTTGCTTGAGCCTTTTCTCTCTCATTCTCAAGAATCTTGGCTTCAAGAATAGCCATCGCGTTTTCTTTATTCTGTGCTAAGCTTCTTTCATTTTGAGAGGCGACAACGATATTAGTTGGAATATGGGTAATCCTGACAGCAGTCTCTCTTTTGTTGACATATTGACCACCGGGACCAGATGATTTGTAGGTATCTACTCTTAAATCAGCAGGATTTATCTTGACGTTGCCTTTTTTAGGCTTCAAGAGAACTGCAATCGAGATAGTTGAAGTGTGAACTCTGCCCTGTTTCTCTGTTTCAGGAACTCTTTGAACTCTATGGACACCACCCTCATATTTCAAGAAGGAATAGATGTCTCCATCGCCACCAGCCACTTCAAAGACAACTTCTTTGTAGCCACCGACTTCGTTGCGACTAGCATCAAGGATCTTTGTTTTCCAATTTTTGTTTTGTGCATAACGAGAATACATTCTAAAGAGGTCTTCTGCGAAGAGAGAAGCTTCATCACCACCAGCACCGGCTCTTATCTCCATGATGACAGCACCTTTCTTGTTTTCTTCTTCGTCTGAATCATTGTCCAGCTTAGAAACTAGCTTTTCTAGATTTCCAGTGATCTCTTCTCTTCTCTCTCTTAAATCTTCCAGCTCACCTTCGGCCATACTTAAAAGCTCGGAATCTTCCTCTGATTCAACGATAGTAAGGCTCTCTTTCTCTTCTTTGTCTATCTTGTCGAGTTCTTCTGATTTATTGATGATCTCCTCAAGCTTTTTCTTTCTCTTTGAGATCTCTTCAAGCTTTTCCCAATCAGAAATAATCTCAGGGTCAGCGAGCTCTTTTAAGATTTGATTATATTCTTTTTTAATTTCCTCAAGATTAAAACTCATGACAAAGAAAAACTATTTCTTTTTTTTGAGCTCTTCTTTTCGTTCAAGCTTCTTCTTGAATCTTTCAACTCTTCCCATAGTATCAATTATCTTTTCCTTGCCAGTGTAGAAAGGATGACAAGCAGAGCAGATTTCAATTTCAATCTCCTCTTTGGTGGAACCTATAGAAAAAGCGTTACCACAGGCACATTTAACCTTTGCCTTTGGAAAGTATTTAGGATGTAAATCTTTTTTCATAATTAGTTGCATTTATCAACATGGGTATAATATCAGATTATCTTTAAAAATCAAGCAATTGTCACTTGATTTAATTATTAAATAGTGTTAGATTATAGCGCAGATAATGAAATCACATTCAATAAATATGTTAAACACGAAAGAAGACAAAGAGATCCAAACAGCTGAAGATGAAAAGGTGCTTGAAGAAATGGTTAAGGCCGGCCTTCATTTTGGACACAAAAAAAACAAGAAAAACCCCAAGATGGAACCCTATCTTTTTGGAGTTAGGAACGGGGTCAACGTTATTGATCTTTACAAAACCAAGGAGATGCTTGATAAGGCTTTAGACTTCCTTTCAAAGTCAGTTTCACAAAACAAGACAGTTCTCTTGGTTGGTACCAAGGTTCAATTAAAGGCTTTGGTTAAAGAGATTGCTGAAGAGTGTCAGATTCCTTATGTCAACGAAAGGTGGCTCGGAGGAACGATAACTAATTTTGATATTATCAAAAAGAGGGTTGATCACTTGAAAGACCTAGAGAAAAAGAGAGAAGAGGGTGAGTTGGAAAAGTATACCAAGAAAGAGAGACTTGATATAGACAGAGAGATAGAGGCTTTAAAGATTAAGTTTGATGGTTTAAAGAGCCTTGCCAAAAAGCCAGATATCGTTATAGTTCTTGATATGATTTACAACGACTTAGCTATTAAAGAAGCTAAAGACAGGGGAGTCAAGGTAATTGCGATTGCCGACACTAACGCTAATCCCGAAGTTGTCGATTATCCTATTCCAGCTAATTATGATGCTTTACCATCTGTGAAATATATTCTCGAAAGAATTAAAGAGGTTATCGAAAAAGCTAAAATTCAAGCTCAAAAAGAAGAGACAGAAGAGAAGTAAGCAAGGCAAGTAAAGATTATTTCTTTAATTGTTATTTAAATTACTTAAAAATATGTCAATTGAACTGATCAAGCAATTAAGAGATGAGACAGGAGTCTCTTTAAACGAATGCAAAAAAGCGATACAGGAAGCTGATGGTGATTTAGAAAAAGCCAAAGATATATTGAAAAAGAAAGGTCAAGATATCGCAGCCAAGAAAGCTGGCCGAGAAGCTGGTGAAGGAAGAATCAGCAGCTACATTCACGACAATCAAAAAGTCGGCGTTTTGCTCGACTTACGCTGTGAGTCAGACTTTGTCGCCAAGTCAGATGATTTCAAGAATCTTTCCAAAGAGATCACTTTGCAGATTGCAGCCATGGGACCTCAATTCGTTAAGGAGGAGGATATTTCACAACAAGATTTAGAAAAAGAGAGAGATTTTCATTTCCAAAAAGCGATAGAGGATGGTAAGCCGGAAGAAGTTGCCAAAAAGATTAGCGATGGCAAGGTTCAAAGTTTTGCCAAGGACTATTGTCTTCTCTTGCAGCCATGGATAAAGGATAACAAGAAGACGATTGAAGAGTTAATTCAAGAATATGTCGCCAAGATAGGTGAGAATATAGTGGTAGCACGCTTTACAAGATACGAACTTTAAATGATACAGCTATTTTCAATTCTTTTTTCTCTTGCAGGCCTTGCAGTGATGATACTTATCTTCTGGAAAAAGATACCAGAGATGGTGAGTAGTTCTCGAGAGAAAGAAAAGAAAGAATCGAAGATTAAAGAAGCAATTGTCTCTTTGCCGATATTCAAGAAATCTTTTTGGAACAATCTTTTCTTGAAGATTCTTTCCAAGATAAGAGTAGTTGTTTTGAAAATTGAAAGAAAGATAACTTATTATTTGAATTCTTTGAGACAAAAATCTCAAAAGAAATAGTTGCCGAGGTAGCTCAACGGCAGAGCAACTGTTTTGTAAACAGTAGGTTGGGAGTTCGAATCTCCCCTTCGGCTCAAGAGGGTGACTTGACAAAAAAGTCAAAAGAAATAGAATGGTATCAGGAAGGTAATAATATTAAATGAATTTCAATATGATTTAGCAAGATAAAAAATGCTCGAGGTATTTATTGAAATTCAGGTCTACTTTCCTGAATTTTCTGATTTTAGGAAGTTCCTTAAAAATTTGGTTTTTTAGAGTTGTTCCGATTACTATTTTTTTGTGTTTTAAAAACACATACATTGAGAGTTTGATCCTAGCTCAGGATGAACGCTGGCGGCGTGGATAAGGCATGCAAGTCGAATGCTTAGATTTATCTAAGCATGGCAAACGGGTTAGTAACACGTGGATTAACCAACCCCATTCACGGGCATAATCAGTCGAAAGGCTGGCTAATACCCGATAGTCCTTCTTTTTTAGAAGGTAAAGCTCAGGCGGAATGGGATGGGTCCGCGGCCTATCAGCTAGTTGGTAAGGTAATGGCTTACCAAGGCTATGACGGGTAGGCGGGGTGAGAGCCTGATCGCCAACAAGGGCACTGAGACACGGGCCCTACTCCTACGGGAGGCTGCAGTCGAGAATATTAGACAATGGGGGAAACCCTGATCTTGCGACGCCGCGTGCTTGAAGAAGCCCTTCGGGGTGTAAAAAGCTTTTTTAGAGGAAGAACCTCTCACTTACTTTGCACATTTAATTAGTGTGTAGGGCAAGTGAGAGGTGACGGTACTCTACGAATAAGGGGGTGCTAATTCTGTGCCAGCAGCAGCGGTAACACAGAACCCCCAAGCGTTATCCGGATTAATTGGGCGTAAAGGGTCCGTAGGCGTTTTGTTAGGTTTTCTGTTAAAGCTCTAGGGCTCAACCTTAGAACTATAGAAAAAACCGGCAAAATAGAGGACGTTAGAGGTTGATGGAACAGTCGGTGTAGGGGTGAAATCCGTTGATATCGACTGGAACACCAAAAGCGAAGGCAATCAACTGGGACAGTCCTGACGCTGAGGGACGAAAGCGTGGGGAGAGAACGGGATTAGATACCCCGGTATTCCACGCTGTAAACGATGGATACTAGCTATTTGAAGTGTCGACCCTTCAAGTGGCGAAGCTAACGCGTTAAGTATCCCGCCTGGGAAGTACGGCCGCAAGGCTAAAACTCAAAGGAATAGACGG
>PWOE01000051.1 GCA_003557585.1 Candidatus Nealsoniibacteriota bacterium
ATTGACTCATCCTCTTTAAGAATTTTAAGATTGCTGTTAAATATATTAATTACTGATTCTTTTTTAATTATATATCTCATTGATTACAATATCTCAATTTTATAATTTAAAAGAACTCTGTCTCAAGAGTTCTTTTTCCTTTTCTTTTTACCTTTGTTATTTAAAAAGAAATAGTTAAAGGCGAGACAAGGACCCTTGCATTCCAACTTGTCGCAATTAGCATAGTCGCATTGCGTTGATATCTCTGATTCAAATAGATGGGTCTTGCTTTCAAAATAATCCATTAAATCATGAATGTTTTTGAAATCGAATATGTTGTCCACTCTTAACTCTTCTATGTCCTTTAGGCAATAACAATAAAGAGCAGAGAAATCTGGGAATATCTCTATTGGTCGCATGTCACAACGATGAGAAAAATCAAGATCCCGAATGCTTCCCTTGAGACGCTTGTATGTCTCTTCGGAAGCCATGCAATAATTAAAGCAAGAGCAATCCATTTGTAAAAGAATCTTTGGGTTTATCTTATGAACGCTTTCAACCAACTCAAGCATCTTATCTCCTATCTCTTCAGATGGCATCATGAATTCGTTGCTTTGTGTCGGCACAGATGGACTTATTCTTAAATGATAGATTAATCCTGATTTCTTACTATCTTCAATTAATTTATATAGATAGCTAAAGTCTTGATCTTTGGAGTATACGGTACATCCAAAAGAAACCGCCATCTTGTTGCACTTAAAGAGTTCTATATTCTCAAGAAATTTATCTTTAAGCTCATCGTCGTCGCAATATTCTGACCCGTGAATATTAATTAAATAGCCCAGGCCTCTCCTTTTTATCATCTCCTCATAAACCTCTTTCTCTCCCATAAGATTGGTGAGAATATTGATCGGAAAATTGTTTAGTTGCAAAAGATCTATAATATCTATTATCTCTGGATTTAATGTCGGTTCGCCACCAAAAATCTGAATTCTTTCTCCTCTGCAAAATGGTATAAGTTTCTCGACATCATCAAGAGTCATCATCTCTTTATCGCTTTTCAAAAAATCATTTTTCTTGGCAAAGCAGAAAGGGCAGTTACCCATACATTTAGTGCTTAAAAGGATATTTGGCATAAATTATATCTATTATTAAGAATTAATTATGTCCTAATTTTAGCAGAAAAAGCTATCGCTTGAAAGATTGAAACGAAATCACTCTTTAATTTTGTAATTTTCGTCTCCAATAAAGAAGATTTCACTAGACTTTGAATCAAATAAATCTTTACTGAAGATAGATTCAATAATTCTGAATCTTTTGAGCTCATAACTATAACCAGCCTCCACCGCCTCTTTATAGGTAAATCCCTTTGCCCAATTGCTTAAAAAGACTTCCGGAGCAAAAAGAACAAAATAATTAACTCCTTGAGATCCGCTGGCTACTTTTGCTCCGGCTTGAATCCAAATATCGATATCTTTTTTCCCGTAACAGATTGTTTGATAGACAAAACCGATATTTAAGTTTTCTAATTCAAGGTCTTCAGCTATCTTCTCTTTTTCTGTAATTCCAGACACCTCTTTGCCTGAGTCATGATAGAAAAGAATTGTCTCTTCGTCGCCATGCATATTCAAGAGAAGATCAACAACTTCATTTCTCTCGCCAGCTTCAATTAAACTATTCTTGAAATTATCGTAGGTTGCTTGCTCTCCTGTGAGCGCCACAACCTCGTTGTAATCGATCGCTTTTTCTTTGTATCTCTCTGCTAGATATTCTTCGCCATAATTAACAGCTATTTCTTGAATGGTCATCTCTCTTAATTCTTGCCTTGGTGCTGACAAGATAAAGGACAAGAGTATATCAGCTAATGATTTATTGTTTTTATAAAGAGAGACGATCTCTTGTGGCAATATCTGGTTGTTGCTGATAACAATAATCAAAGCTCTTGATTGGGATTCTAGCTTGTTGCTCTCTTTAATAAGAGAAAAAGAGAGTAGCAAGACAAGAGAGAGTAGAGCAATAATTATATATCTATAAAGAGGTTTCATCTTATTGAAAGTTTCTTCTTTATTATAAGGGAAAAATCTATCTCTTACTATTGACAAAAATTATATTTGATGTATTATATAATCAGTTATTTAGAAAGGAGGGGAATAATGATGAGGTCAGCATTGTTTTTGCTGATTTTGGCTTTCTTTTTGGTGGGGTGCCAAGAAGTGGAGCCAAATCTCGAAACTTTTGAAACCGAAATCGATATAATTGACGATTTCGGTTTCAGCTACGAGTCAGTGGAAACCGATTCTGGTTGGAGTTTGAATTATGAGGTCCGCAACAGAACGGGAAGAACTGTTTATCTAAAGATAACAGTTCTGTCTGGTTGTGGGCAAGTCTTGAAGGAAGTTAAAACTTTCTTCACGGCGAACTTCTCCCAAGAATTTAGACCCCTGGAGGGAGAAGAAAGGCCTTGTGGAGGAATTTCTCTAGAAATAGAGAAACAAGGCCGATAGCCTGCAAAGAATTTGCAGGCTTTTTCTTTAAAAAAAGCCGTTAATAAACGGCTTGTCTTTTCTTGAAAGAACAGTCTTGGCAAACGAGATGCTTGGGTAAACCGATGGCCTCAATCAAATCAGTACGATTGTTGAATTCGATTCCATCAATCTCTAATGCTCTCTTTTTGCTCTCTAAACTTGGATACCTTAAAGAAAAGAATTCTCCTTCTTTTGTGGTGTTTCCCCACAAACAACGAGAAAAGAGTTCAGGATTTGAAATTCTGAAATGAATCTCTGAAAATCCTAGCCTTCTAAGTTTTGGAACAAGCTGAGTTTGGGCTTGAGTTCCTCTAACAATAGAGTCATCACAGACAACTAATTTCTGTCCTTGATAATCATCGTTGCTTCCCAAAAGCTTGATGTCGGCTTCCCACTTTCTTGCTTCTTTATCCGTAGCAGTAAAGCTCCTGCCAGTATAAGGATATTTAAGCAATACTTCGTCAAAAAGTGGTATCTTGTCAATCTCTCCTTTGTTTGCTTGACGACAGAACTCTTGATGATAGCCAATCGCATTGAAGCGACCAGAGTCAGGAATCGGAGCCACTAAATCGGGAATAAACCCTCTTTGAATGTCTCTCCTGGCTAATGCAGCACCTAGTTTTTTTCTGACTTCAGAAACTAAAACTTGGTTAAAAAGCCCCGTCGGAAAAGCTGTATAGACGAAAAAGAAGCTACAAATCTTTTTACTTTCCAGAGGAATTACCTTTTCTGTCCTGATTTCACCCCATTTCATTGAAACTATCTCGCCTGGTTCCAGACTTCTTACAATTCTAAATCCTATATTTCTAAAACCTGAGGAATCGGTGCTTAAGGCTACAGCTCCTTTTTTCTCTCCGATTACAAGTGGCCAGTGCCCCGGAAAGGTCGCTGCATATATTCCCGAACCATTTAAAGCAACTAGAGCACAAGATCCTTTAATCTTTTGAGTAAGGTTAAAGATTCCATCGATCAACGATCCCTCTTCTACCAAGAGCTTTACAATTGTTTCAATTTCATCTCCCTTGCCGAAGGTTTGCCCAGACAAGAGAAGCTCCATCTTCAAGGAATGGTGGTTAGTGATATTGCCTGAAAAACAAGCAGCAACCCCTCCAATCCTTGTCTGATGAAGAGATGGCTCTTGATTCAAGCCACAGTAACCGATAGCTTCACTTCCATCAAGAGATCCTTTTTGGAAATTACTTCTGAAGAGTCCCGAACAAGAACGAGCGACAATTTCACTGCCATTATAAACAGCAACGCCTGATTGTTTTTCTCCTAGGTGTTGTTGATAAAGAGTTCCCTTGAAAAAGTCTTCTTTGAAATCACCCCCATATCTTCCTGGGTCAACGCTTATAGCAAAAATCCCTGCCATGATTAACCCTCCTTTCTTTTTATTTAATTATCAATGTCCTCGCTTTGTGCCATCTCATTCTAACAAAAAACTTCCTTAGTGAAAAGGAAGTCTCTTTTTTTTAGTTAAACTATATTATTTCCAAGAATTTCAGAACCATTGCCCAAACAAGACTAGCCACTATAGCTCCAGTGATGAATCCAGAAAGAGAAGATGCAATTAATTGACCTATCTTAACTTTGTAAATTCTTCTATCTTCTGAAATAAAATCTTGTATTATTTTTTTCATATTTTTAAATTAAAATAACTTTACTAAATTATACAACACAAACGACATTGAAAGCAATGCCAGAATTGGGTAGGCTCAATAAGGAGTCTTTTTAATGTAATTCATGGTGACATTAATCATTGAACTCTTTCTCTGCTTAGGATGCAATAGAGATTGAAATTGATAAAGGTCGATTACTTAAAAAAAATACAAATATGACAAATTTTACAAAACAAGAGATCTTAATTGGAGGTGGATCAATTCTAGCTGCTATTTCCTCTTTTTTGCCATGGTACACTATATCTTTTTGGGGAGTAAAGCAAAGTATTAGTGGTTTCACTGGCTGGTGGACATTATCTTTCCTTGCGGCTCTAGCTTTAATTGCATCTCTCTTTCCTCAAGCAAAAAAAGCAGTTCCTCAAATTGAAGAGAATATCAAGGTAATCCATATGGCACTTGCTGCTGTTATCACTTTAGTGCCCCTAATCGCCCTCATTTCTCAACCAAGTGAAATGCTGGGTATGGGTAATGTGAATATAGGCCTCTTCACTGCTCTCGCTGGTGGTATTGCTGCTCTCGCTGGTGGTATTATCCAAAATAGGCAAAACAATCAACCGATAGACACCCCGACACCGCCTGTTAATGAGTCAGCTAGCTCAGAATAGATTTTAGTAACACAAAAACCCCATCGTCGGATGGGGTTTTTATCTATTTGCTTAATCTTCACTCAAAGAGATAGATATTATTTAAATTCATTCACGCTTAATCATAAGGTGAAAGGAAGCTCGATTAAAACAGAAGCTGTAAAATAAGTAAAATAAGGGCAATAACTATTAGCGTATGAATTAACTTGCCTCCTATCTTGAAACTAAACCCAAGAATCCAAAAAACAAATAAAATTATAACGATTGTCCAGAGCATGATTATTTTCGATTAACTTTTATCTCACTCCTCTTCTTGGCTATCGAGTTTTTCCGCTGCTTCTGGGGTTGATACAGTCTTTCCCATAAGAAGAAGCTTAATGATACCTATCGCTATAAGCCAATAGACAAACATTGCTAAAATCGTTGTCCATTCAAAAACGCTGCCTTGAACAGTGGTTCTTGAGAATACTGCAAGAAAAGGAGCAGTAAATGGCCATGTGATAGAGTAAACGAAACTTGTAAATCCTGCTTCAGGATTTGCTCCTGTTAATTTAAGTATAAAGCGGAAAGCGAGCGATACTTCAAGAATTGAGAGAAGATACCAAACAATTTGAGTGCCACGATATAAAGACTTCGTGGACCCGGAAGTAGATGATGATTTCATATTTTTAAATAAAAATTATTAAAGATTCGACCCTTGAGTATATTATATAATATATAGCTAAAAATAGATATCAAATCATCTAGAGTTTAAATATAAGAAAATTGATTAGATTATATGACTTCTAAGCAAGACGAAAAATAAAAGCTCTTAAAGTTGGAGAGAATTTTGTTTGTTCTGGGAAATGGTCTGTGTTCGAGCCTGTTTAGTGGAAAAAGCCTAATTTCCCGTTCAAAAGAGAACCGTCCCCTATTTTCCTATTTTCTGGGCCACGAAAAAATTGTTTCTAATATGTTCTCAAGTCAACTTACTGGACAATAGATTTGTTATTCTTTTATTTCACTCTCGATAAATCATTTTTCAGTATCTACCATCTTATTATTATGGATATCTGATTCAGAATTACTTTTCAACGCGACCACCATAAGCAAAAAAACAAAAATATACGGCCCAATCATGGGAGTAAAAAATGAGAGAACCCACCACCCCGGATATCCCATCCTTACAAAAACTTTCCACTCCCAGACAATCACAGTTATTGCAAGAAACAAACCCGTTAAAATTCCAACTATGATTATTCCAATATTCCCCGTAACTAATCCTATTATTATCGCGGGAATCATAATAATAGAAGACAAAACAGGCCACCAATGCGCACGAGCTATCTTAGATATTAAATAAATGTTCGCGATCGGAACCCAAGCAAGCCAAGCTGGCTCGGTATTTGTTTTTTTTGCTATCATCATAAATGCAATGGCATTAAAGATATAAACAAAAATACCAATAATTATATTCAGAGACTCAATCGTCTCTGAAAAATCTAATCGCTCAAAGTCTGCGTTAATAGTAATAGGAAATACAAATAAAGCTATGAAAATTAAAGAACAAAGAGTTTTTTTATTCATATATTATTTAATTTATATTCCATGATTATATCACAAAACAAAAATCCGAGAAACACTTCTCGGGGAAATTTACTCCGGGAACGGGACAAAGTTCGAACCTGTTTGACTTCAAGCACTATTTAGAAATACTCTCAAGAAAAGAATTAACAAATTCTAACGAATAATCGCCTAACACCAAAACATCATAAAATTCTTTATAAACATCTTTCTTTTCCTCTGTTTTCTTGTTCAAAAAAGCTATTTTAATTAAATTATCATAATCAAATCCGTCCACCATTCCTACGTCATCTAAGCTGTCGCCAAGCAATATGATATTCTTTCTGTCTTTTATATTGCTAAATATCTCAGGAAAACTTTTAACCAATATTTCATCCTTGTTTGCACTGTGGACGATTGGTTCTTTGACGGCAATAGCCCTACCATTATTATCCCATTCAAACGTATTAGAGATAATATAAATATTATTGTATAGTTTTCCTTCTCCTTTTAGTTTTTGTGAAATTGATTCCTGTCCCAGCCCTGCGGAAGACATAATAATTAGAGGAATGTTGTTGTCTTTTAAGAAATCTGCTAATTCCGAAAATCTATCTCTAAATCTAGTCTTATTGAACTTCCCCACTTTTTCTACATCTTTCTTGTTCAGTCCCGATTTAATTAAGAGCTTGAAATGTGTGGCCCACCATTCGTGCATCAATTTTTTTCTTCCTTCTTTTGAGATACTCTCATCATTTTCTAGTGGGCGATATTTGCTATAAAGCTCGTGGGCTTTTTCTGCGTAATCCGGAGTTAAATAATTACCATCTCTTAAAACAGAAATAACGGAAGGAACTTCTTGCCCGCCTACAAAAGCCCTAGTTAGAGTTCTGTCAAAATCAGCTAAAATATAAACTCTTTCTAAGCGATCTTCTCGGAATTTCTTTTTTATTTCTTCAAATCTTTCTTTGTTTGAAAATATTAAATTCTCCATTTTCTTATTTATCACTATTGTCTTCTTCTATCTTACCCAAAAACCACCTCAATTAAAAGGTGGTTTTTGTTTTTTGACTCGAAGGGTTGGACAAAGTTCGAACCTGCCTATAAGCTAATTCTACTTAAATCTCCATCTAAAACATCTGCTTCAATAGCTTCTAATTCATGTTTTGCATATTCTGGAGGTGGATTTAATAGAAAAATCTTTTTATTAAGAATAAAAGCCATTCCTATTTCCATAAGCGAATTAGTCCCAATATAGTTTTCCTTACCATCTTTTGTATAATTCATTACTAAAATTGCGTCTGATTTCTTCAGGTCTTCATTAAACACATCCATTGCTTTTCTTTTAAGGGATATCGGTATCGGCTCTGGTAGTGGCTCTTTTTGGGGGGCAATCACTTTATGTCCTTTTTCCCCTAGAAATTTTTTAGCTTCTTCAAATCTTTCTGAAAAAGACATGTTTCCTACAATAACAATTTTCATAAATTATTTGTTTAATTTATATTGTTTTATTTTCCCAAAAAACCACCCCGATTAAAAGATGGCTTTATGTTTGCTCCGGGAAATGGACTATGTTCGAACCTGTTTGTAGGTAAAAATAAATTGCCTGATTATAATGGTAACGCCTTACTCTCACCAAATTAA